>JAQUNE010000103.1 GCA_028717765.1 Candidatus Omnitrophota bacterium
CAGGCAAATGAAAAAACGCGCGCGGAAACCCTGGCTTTAATAAAATCATAATTAACACCCAAACCTATCGGATGGTTTGATGTGCATCTCTATACAAGGAGTTTATCTATGAAAAAGTTTTTAGTCTTGCCTTTTTACCTCCTATTTCTTATTTCTTTGTCCGGATGCGCTACCTATAAATTTCATCATGGCCAAACGCCCTACGATAAAGGGTATGTAGTTGCCCGGGACGATTACGATATTTTAGAGTATACCTTAGGACAGAATAATACTGTCCCTGACCGGAAATTAGCCAAGACAAGGTTCTTAAGGCGTAGAGATATCGTCGAGGATTATTATAAAAAAATGGAGCTGATTGAAAATCATTTTAAAATGGCGGTTTGGGACCCGGCTTCAATGTTTTTGAAACTTATCGGAGGGATGTTTCGCCTTCCTTTTATTGCGATTGCGGATTATCGGTATGAGCATGACCCTATTTACCGGGAAAAAGTAAAGAAGATGGAGAAACTAAAGGATGAACAGGAAGAAGCCCGGGTTAATGCGCTTAAAGAAAGATTGAATCTTTATGTGCAAAAAGATTTAGAAAAAGAGGGAGCGGTAATGGCGTTAAAAGAAGCGTCGTCGCCAGTAGCACCACCGGAAAAAGAAAGCATCAAAACAGCAGAGCCTGCTGTGAAAGATGTAATTCCAGTTATACCTGAAGCAACAGAAGTGCCTGTGCAAGCAAAAGAAATTCCTCAGGTAGAGCAAGTTGTGTCCCAGAAGCCAGTCTCTCTGCCTTTAAAAGAAGTAGAGGTTGTGCCGCAAAAAGAAGCGCCCAAAGAAACACAGCTTCCCCTAGAGCAGGAATCTCCCAAGCCAGAGATAATTCCGGCGCCTGAGCAGATCAAAGAAAAGAAAATTCAGGATTCAGAATTGCATAAAGAAAAAGCACTCGAAGAAACAATGCGTAAAGAAGAGGGGATTTTCGCCGTGATTGTCGCTAAGCCGAATAAAGGCTATTCTCCTTTAAAGGTAAACTTTTATGGGAATAGATCGCGCTCTTTGCATGGTAGGATAGTGGCTTTTAACTGGGATTTTGGCGACGGCGATAACTCCACTAAAGAAAATCCGGCGAATACTTATTACAGCGCTACTTCTGATCCGAAATATTTTAATGTCACTTTGACGGTGAAAGACAGCCGCGGAAAAACCGCGCAAACCACCGCTACTATCGAGGTGCTCAACAAATAGAACCTTTCATTTAATGCTATGTTAAGTGAACAAAGAATCAGGGCGGTTTTGTATTATTTAAGCGTTCTGATTTTTATTTTGGGCCTGCCACTTATCCTTTCTTCTGTTTTTGGCTATAAATTTAACCGGCGCACTTTCAAATTCACTAAAACCGGCCTGGTGGCGGTAAAGACCCAGCCTTCCGGAGCCAGTGTTTATCTGGATAATGCGTTATTAAATGATAAGTCGCCTTTAACTATAGCAGAACTGTTGCCCGGGGAATACCGCCTGAAAATTGAGCTGGAAAAGCATTACCCTTGGTCAAGTAATGTCAGGGTGGAGGCGGGAAAGGCAACCCGCCTGGAAAAAATCATCCTTTTTCCTATTAGGCCTAATATCCATCAGTTAAACAAGGAAAAATTTTATACTTTTTGGGTGGATGAGGAAAAAGCCTTAATTTATTATGCTACTGAAGATTTGGGTATTTATAGGTCAGACTTCGAAGGGAACAATTATGAAAGAATAGCCAGTTTTTCTTCAATCGATCCCCTGCCGACAAAATTTATCCTTTCTCCCGACAGAAAAAAAATCGTTTATTTTAATCGACGCAACATTGGCATTACCTATCTGGATGCTTATTCAGATGAACCGTTTTTTAGCGAAAAATTCGTGCTTAATTATTCTCCCGGGATACTTTCAAATATCTATTGGCATTCTGATAGCTACCACTTGATTTTAATTACCAACCGTGCGGTTGAGGTGCTTGAGGCTAAGCCTGAGTCCGTTCCGGTGGTACTGGTAAATTTGAACAAAAAAAATACCACCTCTTCTTATGATCTGCGTAATGACACGCTTTATTTTGTGGATGCGCAAAAAGCCGTGGATGGGAATACTTACGATAACCTCTATAAACTGGAATTAAATAGCAGGTCATTTGCCTTGCAGCAATTGATGAAAATACAGACGCATGAGTAATCATAAAATAAAAAGATTATTGGAGATTTTTCCCGGCCTAATTTCCTGGGGGGTACTTGTTTTTCTGGTGATTCTTTCGGCATGGCAACCGGTGATCTGCGCGGTGGCAATTATTGTTTTTGATTTTTACTGGATTATCCGCACACTTTATCTGACCACACTTTTAATCATGGCGCACCGGAAATTATTTAGGCAGCGAAACCGTAATTGGCTAAAGGATTGCCAGGCATTGGCCCCTGAAGAAAAATGGCTGAAATTCTATCATTTGATTATTTTTCCAGTATATAAGGAAGGCACGGAGATCCTGAAGGCGTCGCTAGAGGCAATAAAAAATTCGCATTACCCTAAAGAAAAAATTATTGTTGTCGTGGCGTTCGAAGAGCGTAACCAGAAGTCCCGTGAAAACGCTAAAATTCTACAAGAGACGTTTAAGAATGAATTTTTCGGGTATCTTTCCACTTTTCATCCGCAAGATTTACCCGGTGAAACGCCGACCAAAGGAGCAAATGCTACATTCGCGGCCAAAGCAGCAAAAGAATTCCTGGACGGAAAAAAAATCCCCTATGAACATGTGATCGTTTCCTGTTTTGATGCCGATACTTGCGTTGAAAAGGGGTATTTTGCCTGCCTTACATATCATTTTCTTACTACCCCTAGGCCGCATCAGGCAAGCTATCAGCCAATGCCGGTTTATAATAATAATATCTGGTATGCGCCTTCTTTTGCGCGGCTCGTCGAACTGAGCGCTTCTTTCTGTCAACTAATCGAAAGTATGCGGCTGGAAAAATTTGTCACTTTCTCCAGCCATAGTATGAGTTTTAAAACCTTGGTCGAGATTAATTATTGGCCGGTGAATATGATTTCCGATGATTCTGTGATTTACTGGAAAGCTTTTTTGTTTTTTAAAGGCAACTACCGGGTTGTGCCTTTATATATTACCGTTTCCATGGATGTGGCATATTCGACTAATTTTTTTAAAACAATTTCCATCCAGTATAAACAAAAAAGAAGATGGGCCTGGGGTGTGGAGAATTTTCCCTTTCTAGTAAAAGGTTTTTTGGCCGATAAAGAAATACCCCTGATCGTAAAAGTAAGAAGATCCTATCACCTTTTAGAGAGCCATGTAACCTGGGCGATCTGGGCGGTAATTATTATTTTAATGCCGTCATTCCCTATTCTTTTCGGAGGCGCTTTTTTCGCGCAGATGTCCGCCGTTGGTTACAACCTTCCGCGGATTACGGGGATTCTTTTTAATTTTACCTTGGTGGCAAGCTTAATTTGGATTTTATTAAGCCGTACTACCTTGCCGCCCCGGCCGCCGGATGTAAAATGGCATAAGAATATCTTGATGATCCTGGAATGGATCATCGTTCCTTTTATCGTGCTGATTTTAGGCTCTACTCCTGCGCTTGATGCTCAGACCAGGCTCATGCTTGGCAAATATATGGTGTTTGAAACTACGGAAAAGAAACGAAAGTAACGGGCTTTTAAAAAAGGAGGAGCTATGGGGCAAAACCAGGGAAAAACTTCCACAGGAATGCAGGCTAATGTAGCAGCACTCTTAAGCTACCTCTTAGCATTTATCACCGGGATTATTTTCTTTATCATTGAAAAAGAGAACAAGTTTGTGCGTTTTCACGCGCTGCAATCAATCATTGCCTTCGGGGGATTGTTTGTATTACATATAATATTAGGGTTTATACCGATTATAGGCTGGGTATTGTTGCCAATAGTGGCAATCGTAGAGTTAATTCTTTGGATACTTCTCATGGTAAAAGCTTACCAGGGTGAATATTTTAAGCTGCCCTTTATCGGAGATATCGCGGAGAAAAATTCATAACTCTATCTATCAAAGCTTCTATATTGCACTGCTTCCGAAATATCCTGTGCCTGAATGATTTCCGCTGTTCTTAAATCCGCGATTGTGCGGCTGACCTTTAATATCTTATCATAGGCTCTTGCCGAAAGCCCTAATTCTGTCATTGCTAACCTGAGCAATTCTTTAGCTTTATCTTCAAGCAAACAATATTTTTTCACTAATTTACTATTCATTTGGGCATTGTAAAATATCTTATCAGACTTAAACCTCTCTTTTTGTCTTGCCCTGGAATTTTCCACCCTAGTTTTAATTATCGCGGAAGACTCGGCATCTTTGGTGTCAGCTAGCTCTTTGTATTTTATTGCAGGTAGTTCAATATGAATATCGATTCTATCCAAGAGCGGGCCAGAAATTTTACTCATGTAATTATGGATTTTTGTAGTATTACAACTGCAGGCTTTCGTATGGTCAGTATAATATCCACACGGGCAGGGGTTCATCGCGCAAACCAGCATAAAGCAGGCAGGGAAGGTAAAGGATTTATTGATCCGGCAGATACGGATTGACCCGTCTTCCAGAGGTTGCCTTAAAGCCTCCAGGCAGTTGCGCTGGAATTCCGGAAGCTCATCGAGAAAAAGTACACCCTGATGCGCCAGGCTAATTTCTCCTGGTTGTGGGATAGAGCCGCCACCAACGAGTGCGATATCAGAGATAGTGTGATGCGGGTTACGAAAAGGCCGCAAATTCATGATACCGTCTTGAATAGGTAAAGTGCCCATTACTGAATGAATCTTGGTGATTTCCAGTGCTTCCTCAAGGTATAAATCAGGCATGATCGTAGGAATCCTTTTGGCAAGCATAGTTTTACCGCTTCCCGGAGGGCCGATCATTAGGATATTGTGTCCGCCGGCAACTGCTACTTCTAAAGCACGCTTTGCTGCGTATTGGCCTTTAATTTCTGAGAAATCATTTTTGTACTCTGCTGGTTTTTTGCTGGGGCTGGTAAAAGCCACTTGTAATGGTTTAACTGCCTGTGGGTCATGGATTAGTTCTACGGTCTGTTTTAGGTTCCTAACCGCAAAAGCCTTAATCCCGGAAACGACAGCTGCTTCTTGGCTGTTTTCTTGCGGCACTAAAGCCTGCTTTTTTTCTGAGAAGGCAATTGCCAGGCTAATTGGTAGGATCCCTTTTACCGGCCTGATCAGCCCGTCCAAAGACAATTCCCCGAAGATATAATAATCCTTTAACCTCTCAACATCCAGCTGTTCAGACGCAGCAAGTATCCCAAGGGCAATTGCCAGGTCAACAG
>JAQUNE010000104.1 GCA_028717765.1 Candidatus Omnitrophota bacterium
CGTCGATTTTTTAAAAAAATTATCCGTTCTTACCAAAGAACACGGCGCACTTTTAATTTTTGATGAAGTGATCACGGGCTTTCGTTTTAATTACGGATCATTTGCCCAGAGATTAAATATTGTCCCGGATTTGATCTGTTTGGGAAAGATCATTGGCGGTGGACTGCCGATTGGCGCTTATGGCGCAAATATGAAAATTATGCAGCAGCTTGCTCCGCTAGGCAAGGTTTATCAGGCATCGACTTTTTCCGGTAACCCGGTAGTAATGCAGGCAGGCGTAAGCACCTTAAAAATCTTAAGCGGACTTAAGAACGAATACCTGAGGCTCAAAAAATTAACCTGGCATTTGGCATTAGGTTTTGAACAAGAGGCCTTTTTAAATAAAGTCCAGGCAAAAGTAAATCATTTTGAAAATATCTTTAGTTTTAAGTTTAAAGAAAAAAAACAATTTGAAAAATTTTACCGGCAGGTCTTGGCACAAGGGGTATTTTTCGCGCCGTCAGAGTTCGAAGCAAATTTTTTATCTTTCGCGCATAGCGAAGATGATATTAAAAAAACACTTAACGTAGTCAGGCAGGTTTTAAGAAGGCTTTAAGAGAAGGGGGATCAATGTCATTAGAAAATATTGATTATGATGCCTTAAAGAAGCGCGGGTTTTTAAGGCAGAAGCAAGATGGGTTTTTTGTTTTGAGAACCCGTATGGGTAAAGGAGTTTATGCTAAAGAACACCTGGAAAAATTAGCCGAGATCGCGAAAAAATACGGCCAAGGAATTGTGCATGCTACTACCAGGCAGGGATTAGAGATTCCTTTTATTAGATTTGAGGAGATTGCAGCGGTAGAGAATGAAATTAAAGCTGCTGGCCTGGAAGTGGGCACTTCCGGCCCGCGCTTAAGAACAACTACCTGCTGCCCGGGGAATAATTGGTGCAAATCAGGATTAATTAATACCTTTTCTCTCTATGAGAGGATAGAAAAAGAGCTGGGTTTAAGGTGTGGTTTGGATTTACCGCATAAATTCAAAATTGCGATCTCAGGCTGTCCGAATACCTGCACCAGGGTGCAGGCTGCTGAAATTGGCGTACATGGCCAAGCAGGGGGCTTCGCGGTTTATTTAGGAGGCTGCGGCGGCCGCACCCCGAGAAATGGCTTTAAGCTAGAGAAGGTCTTTAGCGAAGACGAGGTGCTCATTTTAATTGAAAGAGTGGTGGCCTTTTTTAAAAACAAAGCCAAGCCCAGGCAACGGCTTGCGCTTTTAATCGAGGAGTTGGGAAAAGAAAATTTTTTGCGTGAAGTCAAAATATTGTAAGGAAAGGGGGAAGAAAAATAATTTCTATTGAGAATTCAGCAAATTTGTTAGATAATGAATAAGTTAAACGGAGGAAAAAATGGCTAAAATCGATACAAAATTAAAAATTGAAACTTTAGCTTTACATGGCGGACAGGAGGCGGATCCTACTACCGGTTCCCGGGCAGTGCCGATTTATCAGACTACTTCGTATCAGTTTAAAAGCACGGAACATGCGGCAAATCTTTTCGGCTTAAAAGAGTTCGGGAATATTTATACCCGCTTAATGAATCCGACCAATGACGTCTTGGAAAAAAGAATCGCACTTTTAGACGGCGGGGTAGGGGGCCTGGCAGTCGCCAGCGGCCAGTCGGCAATTACATTGGCTCTCTTAAATATCGCACAGGCAGGCGATGAGATTATTTCCGCGGATAATCTTTACGGAGGAACCTACAATTTATTCCATTACACCTTTGCAAAATTAGGGATAAAAGTAAAGTTTGTCAAATCTAATGATTTAAAAGCAATTCAATCCGCAATTACCCCAAAGACCAAGGCGATTTACGCGGAATCAATCGGGAACCCTAAATTAGATGTTGCTGACCTGGAGGCAATTGCAAAGTTAGCGCACAAAAATGGAATTCCTTTTGTTCTGGATAATACAGTTTCTCCGTATCTCTTACGGCCGATTGATTTTGGGGTGGATATCGTTGTTTATTCAGCAACGAAATTTATCGGCGGTCACGGCACGTCTTTAGGCGGTTTGATTGTTGATTCCGGAAAATTTGACTGGACTAACGGAAAATTCCCTTTAATTTCCGAGCCTGACCCGAGTTATCACGGAATTAATTTTATCGAGGCTTTGAAACCGTTGGGAAATATTGCCTATATTATTAAGGCCAGGGTGACACTTTTACGTGACTTAGGTCCGGCAATGTCTCCGTTTAATGCGTTTCTCTTTCTGCAGGGTTTAGAAACTTTGCATTTAAGAATGCCGCGTCATAGTGAAAACGCTCTTGCAGTAGCGAAATATCTGGAGAAGAATAAATTTGTTGCCTGGGTGAATTATCCGGGCCTGGATTCTAGTCCGGAAAAAGAAAGAGTGAAAAAATATCTTCCCAAAGGTGCTGGAGCAATTCTTGGTTTTGGGATTAAAGGCGGATTATCCGCAGGAAAGAAATTCATCGATTCCCTGCAGTTAATTTCGCATCTGGCTAATGTCGGAGATGCCAAAAGCCTGGCGATCCATCCGGCAACTACCACACATCAACAGCTTTCCAGCGAAGAACAGATTGCTACAGGTGTAACGCCGGATTTTGTCAGGTTATCGATTGGAATTGAGCATATTGATGATATTATTGCCGATATTGAACAGGCATTAGAGAAATCGGCTAAATAAAAGTAAAAGGGAACGTCCCCTATAATATGGAGGTAAAAATGTCTCGTGTATATTCTGATATTACAAAAACTATCGGTAATACTCCGTTAGTGAAGATAAATAGATTAGCAGCAGGAGTAGATGCAACGATTCTGGCAAAGCTGGAATTTTTCAATCCGCTTTCTAGTGTTAAGGACCGTATTGGTGTGGCAATGATTGAGGCTGCGGAAAAAGAAGGAAGTTTAAAAAATAATTCCGTAATCATCGAGCCGACCAGTGGGAATACAGGGATCGCCTTAGCTTTTGTGGCCGCGGCAAAAGGTTATAAATTAATCTTAACTATGCCTGACACGATGAGCTTGGAGCGCAGGCAATTATTAAAAATCTTAGGAGCCCAGATTGTGCTTACAGAAGGGGCAAAAGGTATGCGTGGCGCAATTGAGAAGGCGGAAGAAATAGTAAAAAATACCCCTAATAGTTTCATGCCGCAACAGTTTAATAATCCGGCTAATCCTGCGATTCACCGTAAGACTACCGCGCAAGAGGTCTGGGACGATACTGATGGCAAGGTCGATATTTTTATTGCCGGTATAGGAACTGGCGGTACGATTACTGGCGTGGGTGAGGTTTTAAAAAAGAAAAAACCAGCAGTAAAGATTATTGGATTAGAGCCTGCGGATTCCGCGGTTTTATCCGGGGGTAAACCCGGAGCGCATAAGATTCAAGGCATAGGCGCTGGGTTTGTGCCAGAAATTTTAAATGCAAAAATTATTGATGAAATTATCAAGGTTTCTAATGAAGATGCCGGAGAGACTGCCAGGAAGTTAGCGCGGCAGGAAGGGATTTTTGTGGGTATTTCCAGCGGCGCAGCGATGTGGGCAGCATTAGAAGTAGCTAAACGCAAGGAATCCAAAGGCAAAACCCTTGTCGTGGTATTGCCTGATACGGGGGAGCGTTATTTATCCACTTGGTTATTTCAGGAGTTTTTAGTATGACCAAAGAAAAAAGCATAGGAATCGTAAAGACTGAATATTTTACTTTTGCCGAGCCACCTAATGAATTAAAGTTAGAGTCTGGCCAGAGTCTGGGCCCAATTACTTTAGCCTACGAAACCTATGGTGAATTAAATCCGGATAAAAGCAACGTGATTTTAGTTGAACATGCCCTTTCTGGCGATGCCCATGCCGCAGGCTTCTATGAAGGTGAGGAAGAGCCGGGTTGGTGGGATGTACTAATTGGTCCGGGAAAAGCCCTGGATACCAATAAATATTTTGTCATTTGTTCCAATATCATCGGCGGATGTAAAGGAAGCACTGGCCCGTCATTAATCAACCCAAAGACCGGCAAGCCATACGCTTTAGATTTTCCGCTGATTACAATTAGCGATATGGTAAAGGCACAAAAGCATCTTATCGATTATTTGGGGATTAAAAAATTACTTTGTGTTATCGGTGGCTCAATGGGTGGAATGCAGGCATTACAGTGGGTAGCCAACTATCCAAAACATGTACAATGTGCAATTCCTATTGCCACCACCTTAAAACATTCTCCTCAGCAAATTGCTTTTGACGAAGTAGGCAGGCAAGCAGTAATGGCAGATCCTGCTTGGAATAAAGGGAATTATTATAGCGGGGAGAAACCCGAACGGGGCCTAGCAGTGGCACGGATGATCGGCCATATTACTTATATGAGCGATAAATCCATGGAGGAAAAATTTTCCCGTAAACTCAAAAGTAAAAACTTTAGTTTCGAATTTATCACTGATTTCGAAGTAGAGGGTTATTTGAGGTACCGCGGGGATAATTTTGTCAAACGTTTCGACGCCAATAGCTATCTTTATATCACTAAGGCAATGGATTATTTTGATTTATCCGCCGACAAGCTGATTCCTAAAGAGAGAAATAGCGACTTGCGTTTCCTGGTGATTGCCTTTAAATCCGACTGGCTTTATCCGTCGTATCAGTCACAGGAGATTGCACGCCAGTTGAAAATCAGGGGAGTAGATGCTACTTACTGCGAAATCAATTCTACTTATGGCCATGACGCATTTTTATTGGAGGTTGAGGAAGAGACTCATTTGATTAAGCACTTTTTGGATAAAACGTTCCGAGGCTATAATATAGCGAGGTAGAATGAAATTTAATCATGTTAGTTTGGATTACCAGGTGATTTTAGGGATAATTGATCCGGATGCCAAGGTTTTAGATTTAGGATGCGGCAATGGCGACCTTTTATTCCTTCTGGCAAAAGAAAAAAATGCCAAGGTCCAGGGGATCGAGCTTGATGAACAGGCAATCTATAAATGTGTGGAAAAGGGCTTAAGCGTATTTCATAGTGACATTGACAGCGGCTTAAGCGAATATCCGGATAAATCATTTGATTATGTGATTTTAAACCAAAGTTTACAGCAGGTAAAAAAGGCGGAGTTTGTTTTACGCGAGGCTTTACGTGTCGGAAAAAAAGTTGTTGTGGGATTCCCTAATTTTGCCAATATTAAGGCGCGCGGGATGCTTTTTTTCCGCGGCAAAGCCCCGATCAGCAAATCTTTTCCTTTTCACTGGTACGATAGTCCCAATGTCAGGTTCTTAAGCATCAGCGATTTTAAGGATTATTGCCTGG
>JAQUNE010000105.1 GCA_028717765.1 Candidatus Omnitrophota bacterium
AACGGGGCGTGGCTCAGTTTGGCTAGAGCGCTTGAATGGGGTTCAAGAGGTCACAGGTTCAAGTCCTGTCGCCCCGACCAAATTGTTTATTAACACCCGGCCTTTTCTATGAAGGCACCCAAACCTATTGGATGGTTTGGTGCCCCGCTTTCTGCGGGGTGTGCATCTCTATGTAACACCCGACTTTATCGGACAAGTCGGTGTGCATCTCTATGCAAGGAGGTCTTATGAATTATTCAGGACCAGAAAGGCGCAAGCATCCGCGTATCTCGGCAAGATTTATTGTTTCTTACCGTATCCTGGAAGAGGCGAATAATGTTGATGTATCGCAGACCAAGAATGTCAGTTTAGGAGGAATGTTACTTACTACTAACAGAAAGTTTGATCCAGGGACCAATCTGGCTTTAGAAATTCGGTTACCTTTTGATCCTAATCCGATCATGCTCATTGCCAAGGTTTTGGAATCCCACCAGGTGATCAAAGATTTGATTTATGATACCAGGCTGCAATTTTTAGCTGTAGATGATAAGCACCGGCACGTAATTAATAAGACCGTTGATTATTATTTAAAGAAAGGTTAAGTGATGAAAAAGATTAATATTGGGATAATTGGTTTTGGCAACGTAGGTAGCGGGGTGGTAAAGATCCTACGGGATAAAAAAACCTTTTTAAGCGAAAAAATCGGATTAGAAATCAATATTAAGAAAATTTGCGACAAAGATCTTTCTTCTAAGAGGAATATTTCTATAGATAAAGAACTGCTTACTTCGGATGCTAAGAATATTATTAACGATCCACAGATAGATATCGTCGTGGAGTTAATTGGTGGCGTGCATCCAGCAAAAGAATTTATTACTGAGTCAATAAAGAAAGGCAAAAACATCGTTACTGCCAATAAAGCGCTTCTAGCACAGCATGGCCAGGAACTTTTTGCTCTCGCTAAAGATACTGGAAAAAATATTTATTTTGAAGCGGCAGTGGGAGGCGGTATCCCGATCATCAAATCTTTGCGCGAAGGCCTGGTTGCTAATAGATTTAACAGTGTTTTTGGTATTGTTAACGGTACTTCTAATTTTGTGCTTTCTCAGATGTCAGCTAATAATTGCGAGTTTCATCATGCCCTGAACGAAGCAAAAATAAAAGGATTTGCCGAGAAAGACCCTACTTTGGATATTGAAGGGATGGATTCTGCGCATAAATTGGTGATCTTGACTTATTTGTGTTTTGGTAGATTAGTGAAACTGAGTGATGTTTTCATTGAAGGGATTTCCCGTATTTCTTTAGCCGATATCAATTATGCAAAAGAATTGGGCTTTGAGATTAAATTACTGGCAATTGCCAAGAAAGAAAATGGCCAACTGCAGGTGAGGGTGCATCCGACATTGATCCCAAGGGGCCATTTATTATCTTCGGTTACCGGTGTTTTTAATGCGATTTATGTTTCCAGCGATATGGCAGGTAATTTATTATTTTACGGTCCGGGAGCCGGACAGTTATCAGCCGCTTCGGCGGTAGTATCAGATTTAGTGGATTTAACCCAGGATATTAAGGCCGGGCTTTTTAGGCCTACGATGAATGTTGTTGAAGATAACACTATTACTAAACTCTGTAAAATCGATGATATCTCCGGTAGGTACTATATTCATTTTACCGTTGAAGATAAGCCTGGCGTCTTGGCGAAAATTGCCGGCATTTTAGCTAAATTCGGGATCAGTATTGCTTCTGTGAATCAGAAAGAAAAATCACGTGCGCAAGCCGTGCCTGTGGTAATGATCATTCATGAGGCAAAAGAAAAGAATTTACGCTTGGCGTTAGCTGCGATTGACCGTTTAAATGTGATTAAAGAGAGGGCTGTAGCGATAAGAATAGAGGAAGTATGAAGAATATTCAAAAGTATAGCGGTGTAATTGAAAGATATAAAAAATATTTACCGGTAACAGAAAAAACTCCGGTGATTAGTTTATTAGAAGGAAATACGCCTTTAATTTACGCCGGCTACCTGAGTAAGTTGATCGGTAAAAACTTTGAGGTTTATTTAAAGTACGAAGGCTTAAATCCCACAGGGTCTTTTAAGGACCGCGGGATGACTATGGCTATTTCTAAGGCAAAAGAAGAGGGCGCAAAAGCTGTTATCTGTGCTTCTACAGGAAATACCTCAGCATCTGCTGCGGCATACTCTGCTAAGGCAGGGCTTAAATGTATAGTAATTATACCTAGTGGCGCAATTGCCTTAGGAAAGCTCAGTCAGGCATTAATTCATGGCGCAAAAGTTTTGGCTGTAGAAGGAAATTTTGATGTGGCGCTGGATTTAGTTAGAGATATCGCCGCGCAATATCCGATTACTCTGGTAAATTCATTAAATCCTTTTCGTATTGAGGGGCAGAAAACCGCAAGTTTCGAAATTTGCGATACCTTATCAGGAGCTCCGGATTTTCAAGTCATGCCAGTGGGTAATGCTGGTAATATCACTGCTTACTGGAAAGGGTATAAAGAATACAGGGGGGCAGGCAAGATTGCGAGGCTGCCGCAAATGCTTGGATTTCAAGCAAGCGGTGCAGCGCCCATTGTAAAGGGAAAGCCTATTAAGAACCCTAAAACAATTGCCACGGCAATTCGTATTGGTAATCCGGCAAGCTGGGAGCAGGCAGAAAACGCGCGCGATGAATCTAAAGGTTTAATTGATATGGTAACAGATAAAGAAATTTTGCAGGCATATAAATTATTGGCTGTTAAAGAAGGGGTTTTTGTTGAGCCGGCTTCCGCAGCTTCGATCGCGGGTTTATTGAAATTAGCTAAAAGGCATTATTTTCGAAGCGGGGCACGCATAGTCTGTATTTTGACCGGCCATGGCTTAAAAGATCCGGATTGCGCGATAAAGAATGTAGAAAAGCCAAAAATAATTAAGCCTAATTTAAAAGCAATTTTAAAAGAAATTGGCTACTAAAACTAACCGTACACCGTACACCGTACACCGTACTTTAAAAGGTAAGAATATTCTAATTACCGCAGGCCCTACCTGGGTAGCGATAGATTCAGTCAGGGTAATTAGCAATATTGCCACAGGTGAAACTGGAATTTTACTGGCGCAAGCCTTAAGTAAATTAGGTGCCAAGGTAACATTATTATTAGGGCCGGGGCAAGCTTGCTGTATCGGTAACAAAATAAAACTTATCCGCTACAAATTTTTCTCTGAATTAAAAGAAGCTATTACTAAAGAATTAAAATTCCGGCACTATGATATCTTTATACATTCTGCTGCCGTATCGGATTACGCGCCGCGCAAGATTTACAGCCAAAAGGTAAAATCAGGGATTAAAAATTGGCAGCTAGCATTAAGGCCCACAGAAAAAATTATTAATCTTATAAAACGAACTGACCGTTCTTTATTAGTGGTGGGTTTTAAGTTTCAACCACATACAGAAAAGAAGGTGCTTTTACAAAAGGCTAAAGAGCTTATCCGTCAGGCTGATTTAGATCTGGTGGTTGCTAATACGATAAGCCATGGAAAATACCAGGCATATATTATCGATAGCCTTAACCGGGTACGTGGCACTTCTTCGAATAAGAAAAATTTAGTACTAAATTTAATTAGAGTTTTGGTGGAGGAATAGCTATGGAAGAATTGAAAATACCAGAGAAACTAAAAAGTCAACTACTGAAATTTTCCGAGAAACTAAAAGAGGTATATGGGGATTCTTTAATTTCCGTAGTACTTTACGGCAGTGCTGCCAGCGCGGAATTTGTCGAAGAGCATTCTAATCTGAATGTATTAGTGGTATTAAAGGATACTGGCCTGGAGAATTTAAGAAAAATTACTGCCAGCGTAAATAAATTTAAGATGATCCATGCTTTATTTTTGTCGCAAGAGTATATTGTATCTTCTGTAGATATATTTCCTATCGAATTCTTAGATATGCGAGAGAATTATGTTTTGCTTTATGGCAAGGATATTTTAAAAGATATTAATATTGATACCAAAAATTTAAGGTTTCAATGCGAGCAGGAGCTAAAGGTGAAGCTCTTAAACTTAAAGCAGGCGTATTTGAAAATTTCCGATAACAAACTTGCTCTGCGTAATTTATTATTCAGGTCATTTACCTCAATTTTGCATATCTTAAGAAATGTGCTTAGGCTAAAAACCGGGAAGGCGCCTTATCAAAAAGAAGAGATTCTTAAAGAGCTCTCAGTAATTTTTCAGATCAAGCATGACCTTTGGAAAAGAATCCTTGCTGCTAAGGCAAACCAGATTAAACTAAGTGGCAAAGATCTCGAAGAAATATTTAGTGATTTTGTTGGTGATTTAGAAAAAATTGTCACGGTAGTGGATAAGATGTAATTGTATGAGAAAATTATGGCTGGGGTTACTTTTTTTAGTTTTACCAATTTTTTCTTTAGCAGAAAATTTACCGCAACCGCAAGGCCGGGTAAATGATTTCGCTAATGTAATTTCCAGTGATTACCGCGAGAAATTAAACGCCCTGATCCAGGAATTAGAAGAAAAAACCTCGTCTGAGATCGCGGTGGTTACGGTAAGCTCGATTGCGCCGTATGATGAGATAGAATACGCGCGTTTGATCTTTGATAATTGGAAACCAGGTAAAAAAGGTAAAGATAACGGCGTATTGGTGCTTTTGGCAGTTAAAGAAAGGCGCTGGCGCATTGAAACCGGTTATGGTGTAGAAGGAATTTTACCGGATGGGCTTTGCGGTGAGATCGGCCGTAATTATATGGTACCGTATTTTAAAGATGGCAATTACGCAGCTGGGCTCTATTACGGCGTAACTAAGATCGCGAAGGTAATCGCGGGAAATACGCCCTTGGATAAAGTTGCTTCTTTGCCCGAAAGGACAGTTTCAAAAAGCAGCGATCCCTTCGCAGGGTTATTCATGATGATTTTTGCGCTGGGTTTTTTCACACTTTGGAATATACCCTGGCCGATTTTTATTGGGTTACCTTTTACGCTGATCTTTGCTTTATCTTTTGCTGCTGGCTCTCCTTTTGCGGGGATTTTAGTGATTACAGGTTATCTCATTGCGATGTTTATTCGTTATCGCATTTGGGCTGATATGCCGCCAAGTAGCCGTAAGAGTTTTTTGTATGTACTTATTTTTGGGCTCGCTACTCTTCCAGGACAACGCACAGGCCGTTTTGGTGGCGGAGGATTTAGCGGAGGCGGGTTTGGAGGAGGGGGTTTTGGTGGAGGCGGTGGCGGAGGA
>JAQUNE010000106.1 GCA_028717765.1 Candidatus Omnitrophota bacterium
GTAACGTTAAGAATTGGGGATAGCGTTTCATCAGTTTCAACGAAGATAGGATAAAGGCTGACTTCAGAAGTTAAAGGAGAGAATTCAGAGATAATTCTTCTTCCGTCTATGAGTGTAGTGTTAGGGGTAACCCAGATAGTCGCAGGTGGAGCATTGGGAAGATGTGCGAACATTTCTTCTAACCTGCGCTGTAAAATATGCTCCTGATCATCAGTTAAGCTACCTCTTTGTAAAACTTCTAGGTGAGCCTGTCCATTAGTAAAACTTACTCTAGCTCGGGCTGGCTGGAATCCCTCATACTCTGCCTGCGGGGCAATGGCAGCGGGATATTGATGTGTTGTATCGCCTTCTCCTCTTAGGTTCCTTACCTGTATTCCTCTTAGTTCACTAATTAAAGGTATAATAACCGTACTCATCTCATATGCCGTAGAAGCAGTTTTTTCTTCCTGGCAAACGAGCACAGTTTTTCCATCAGCAAGCAATAATCTAATTTGCACAGTTGCGAGATGGAAGTATTGGTCATAATCCCCTCTTGGGCCAAATGGACCATCCCAATCACTATGGCTTTTTTCAAATGTATAACTTAGATTTGTATAAATCTGAATTTTACGTACAATTTCACCGGTCTGAAGCATTTCTTGCATTTGTGCAAGTTGTCCTTGTGAAAATAGCTGTGCTGGGGTATGGAGCGTAACTAGCCGGGTTGTTCTTGTCACGTCTTCGGGAAGACTGTCCCTATAATCATCAACTACGTTTTTCTCTATAGTTTCAAATGCTTTTTCCCATTCCACAGGAATATTCAATAATGTACTCTGGCTTCGAGGTTTAGCATGATATAGCGCGGCATCAATCATCCTTGCGTTCTCCGCTACGGAAGTGGTACAGATTACCAAAGAATTTTTCACATCCTCAAAAAGTGTCGGTTTTACCTTTAAATCAGCAAGTAGTTTATGCCTGCGTAACCATATATCCGGCTTTTCTTGGCCACTGGATAGCTCTTGTCTTTGCGCTTCGGTAAGGTCATAGAAATAAGAAAGGTCGTCAATTACGATTGCCCTGCCCATCTCTGCAAATCCCCACTCATTCATAAAATAAGGCTGCGGGATTCCTAAGCGACGGGCAAAGACAAAAATTTTGATATAGCTAGGGGTGTTCACTGGAGTAATCAAGACATTAAATGAGTTGCCGTAAAAAATACAAGCCTCAACAACTTTTTGGCTTAAGGCTAACAAAGAAGGCAATTCTTTTTCTTCTGCTTCTAAAACCGTTGCTGTGCCAAAGGCAGAATCCTTTAAGGTAGAGACGTTGACTGCGCCTACATTGTACCGAGGCGCTAATTCGGCTTTTTCAATTGGAAAAGGAAACCTTACAATATGCGCATGGGCCTGGCTTTGGGTAGCGCCGGCTTTAGGGCTATCATCAGCATCAAGATAATACCAGCCGTTAATCCCGATCCTGAATTTTTCCCTGCCTAGAATGGAAGTAGAATGGTTCAGCTGGAGAAAAAGATGCAGCATATCAGAGAGGTTATCGGCCTCACCCATCTCTCTCTGATAGACACGCGCATCTCCACGGGAAACCGTACACTGATAAGGCTGCTCTTCATCCGATAGATTCGGGTTATTAGGCCAAATAGCAAAAGGATTAAGCGTAAATCTCCAAATTTGGCCGCTGGGCGCTTGCCAAGAAAGCCATAACTCTAGGGGATATTTTTCTTCCATATGCCCAGGAATAATGTCGCGTGGCGACTTTTCGCCTTCTTCCGTTAAACGACTGCCCCCTGCCTTTGCCGCGCCAGGCCGTTTCCCTCTTCCTCTATTTTGTATTGCAACCGCAACTGCTCCCTCTAGCTTGCCGCCTAAGTGGGCTACTGAACAAGATTCTAGAGAACCGTCACCTTTAATCACTGCATAGTCAACTGTATTTCCGTCTTCCAGTATCCTGAAGAATGTATCCCTGGTACCGTCCTCTTTCAGGATGGTAGCACTCAATTGACAAAGCCAAAGATGTTGTAACGATGCGAATAAATCAATGCCAGCAGGCATCAAAAGCTCTCGCTGCTCCAATAAAACCCGAGAGGCAAAATTATGCGTAAATTGTTCTACAGCTTCATTCCAAAAATCAACCATCCTCTCTCTTATAGCTGCCTCGATTGCTGCATGGATAAGCTGTTTAGCTAGACGCAGGGGCGTAAAAAGCCCCCTTGAGATTACTTCGCTTTTATTGTATTTTGAAAGTAGATAAATGATATTTCCACTTGCCTCGTAGTAAACCTCATCCCTACCGTAATACTCTCCAGAAACCCAGATTACCTGCGCCGTACTAAGAAAACCGTAAATGCTGCATTCTCCCAGCCCAAAAGGAAGCATAACCGTCACATTCCTGGTTAAATTAATCGCTTCCTGCACAACCGGTTCAGCGTTTAACAGAGTAAACTCTGATTCTTTAAACTTCTGGGGTGACGATGGAGTAAATCTTCCTTTTTCTTTCTGCCATGATTTTAAGTCTTTTATGTCTTGATAGATAAGCCGATGGCGTCTGCTCTGGAAATGTTCAATTTCTGTCGCTAAGAGGCCAGAGCATAATTTTGTCAGCCAATCTCCCACCGGTTCAATAATATGAGCTGCATAAGCTGCATAAGGATTTAATACTGCGATATTCGCAAATAGATATTCAGGGTGATACATCAGCCATTCTAAGGTCTGTGCATCACCTTCTTGCTGGTTCAGCCCTTCGGCATGCCCAAATTCGTCTATTAGGGCAGTAATGAGGAAACGGCGGGCCTCTTGCAGCGTTACCCTGAATAAGCTAGCTAATCCTTCATCACTCTCAAGAAATACCGGATAAAGGCGAATTTCTTTTGACTCTGGAAGATACTCAGAGATAATAATACTTTTTCTTGGTGCGAAACTATTGTGTTCTACGACACTGGTCTGCGGGGTAATCCAAATGACTGCTGACAAGGCATCCGGCTGATGCGCTAACATTTCTTCTAACCTGCGCTGTAAAATATGCTCTTGCCCATCGGTTAAACTTCCTCTTTGTAAAACTTCCAAGTTGGCATAGCCATTAGCAAAACTAACTCTTACCTGAGCTGGCTGAAATGCTTCATATTTAGGCTGAGGAGCGATGGCAGCATTATACTGGAAACGTTTTTCAGGATTCTTTGCCATAGCAGTCAACAATGCATTCAGATCGAAGCTGCCCATATAAAAGGTATTATCCACACCCAGCGCTAATTCTGTATGAATCTTAGAACCGCTTCCTAGAAGCATATGACTATCGGTACCAGCAGTTACTAATTTATTTTGATTCCTGGCAAGCTCGATGAATTGTGGGTCGTATGTTCTATTCAAATGAAAAGTCTGTCCTTCTACACCAGCAGCGCCCTTTTCAAAACACTGTGCCAAAATGCCCCTAATAAAGGCGAATCCTTCTTCTAAAGGAAGTGGATTTTGCATTACCGGAAAAAGCACAAAAGGATACCATTTCGGATGAGCAAAAATCCCTACGCCTCCGGCAGCTGTAATTACTCTAAATATCTCTTCTGGCCTATTTTCCATCAAGGGCAGCCCCGGGATACCGTCATTATAAGTGTATCCGCGCAAACCTACTTTTTGGCCACTCTGTTTTACTAAGCCATTAACTATCTCGACAAATTCTTCTCCTGTAGGCGAAGCGGAAGATGTTTGGAAAAGAATCAGGCTATCAAGTAAATCATTTTCTTCCACTGATAACTGATATGGGGTAGCGGTATCGGCAATTCTTTGGATTAAGGCAAAAAACTCGGGGCCCATCTCGAGAATCCGGGTTTTTCCCGCTTCAATTTTTCTTGCCGCTTCATTTAAGCCATTACGCAAATAAATCTCCTGATATTCGTCATTAATCACAAAAAGCAGTTGAGAAAGAATTCTTCCCATATCAAGAGCCCCTTCAGCGAATATTGAAGCTAACGGCCTTAAATGCGCTAATGCAGAACAGACTCCATTTTCATTTCCTATGTTTTTAAGGAATGCCAGTTTTACGTAAAGATCCGTAAATCGACGCAACTGTTGTTTCTTAACCCTGTCATTTACTAACTTCTGCAGCCCTCTATTATCGGAATCTATCCCATAGGGTAAAATATGTACATCTACGCCGCTATGAAGAACTTGATCTACTTCACAATAAAACCCTAGCTCTACGCTAGGGATTACCATTATGCCATAGCGCCTGCCAATCTCTACGGCCATCTTTACTCCCTCTAATGCATCGTGCTCAGTTATAGCAATGACCTTTACTACATCCCTGACTGCTATTTTTATCACGTCTTCAAGAGGCAGCCCTCCATCACAAATTTGAGTATGTATGTGGAGATCGCGGCGACCTTTATCAAGGGGCAGCCATTTTAGATCTCTTTGATAAACATCGTGGACTACCGCGTTATTACTTGCTCCTAAACGATTTCTCGCTGCTACTGCCTCAGCGAGCAAATGCCAATCTTTCTCTCTGGCTGGCTTACTGTCTTCTGCTAAGATAATACTTTCCAAGGCATCAATCTTACCAGCTTGCGATAATGCCATTGTGACTCTACGCCTCTCTAAGACCTCTTCTCTCTCTGTGGGGATAAAAACGAATACCAGATCGGCTTTTATCCGCGAAGGATAAATAATATTTCTCTCTCCGATAATAACCGTCTCCCATCGGGAAAGAATCTTCTCTAGTGTATCTCCCAGTAATAACTCTCTGCCCATTCTTCGTACAAGACGAATCCCTAGCGGAGCATCTAAAAAGACTCTTAAGCTAGGATACCCTTGCGATACTTCAAGTAAACGGTCAGCAAAAGCAAAGTGGCTGTCAATAATCAAAATGTCATCTGGGCCTAAATGTTCTCTTCTTCCCGAATGCCTGACACTTAGATGCGTCATAAAATCATAGCTTGGTAAATCTACCTCTGCGCCGCTTAAAAGTAACCTGATGTTTTCGCGCATCCAATCTATATGCAAAGCATCGGGATGATCGAGGTAGCGACCTGAAGCATCTTTTGGTCTTAATCCCCAAGGTTTATGGTAGGCGTCTCCATTGAGAACTACCGCCCTTCTTTGCATCTGGCCTAAATCATTCTGTAAGACTTCCGCGTAGGTAGTTTTGCCCGCACAGGTGGGCGAACAAAGATAAACCGTCGCTCTTCCTGGTAACTGATTCACCATTTCTGCTAAT
>JAQUNE010000107.1 GCA_028717765.1 Candidatus Omnitrophota bacterium
TATTAATACCTTTATCTTCCAGCGTTAAAACACCCGGCAGGCGGATTAAAGATTCTGCGCTGAGTTCGTTTTTTAAACGGAATTGTTTCTCTATCCCCTTAAGGACCACGGCATATTTTTGCAACAAGTTCTGGTTAATACAAATATCGCTTGCCGGCACTGCGTTGATATTTACCACGCAAGTTACTCTGCCTCTTCTTAGCCGCGCTTCAATAGCTTTTTTAATCTTCTCTTCCAACGGCAGAAACCCCTCGGGCAGATGCAGGACAATTTCCAGGAATTTATGGTTAGTGCTCCTTAATTCTACGTTGATTTTTCCGAAGAGGCCGTTCTTGATTTCGCCTCCTCCAAATCCCGTCATGCTCACAACCATTATGTTCTCTCCCCTCTTTTTCTTAAATCCAGGCCTTGGACTTGATTTTTTCTTGCACAATATTTTTCGCCGGGTATAAATCTACGATAATCTCTTCCGGCTTAAACCAGAGTTTTATTTCCCGTTCAGCTTCCGACGGATTTGAAGAAACATGAATTACATTTTCATAGACGCCCGCGGTAGTAATCCTGCCGTATGATCCACGGATAGATGTTGATTCTGCTTCTTCCGGATTGGTCGCGCCGGCGAGCTGCCGGCATTTAGTAATTGCATCCTCTCCGTAATAAACCAATGCCATTACTTTGCGCCGGTCATGCAACTCACCCTGCAAGTATTGAATCAGCTCTTTGAAAAAAGGCTTATCTTTAAGGTGCCTATAATGTTCCTCGGCCACTTCTTTGGAGACGCGCGACATTTTTGCTGCCACAATTTCTAATTTTGTCTCGGAAAGCCGGGTAAGAATATTGCCGGTAAGGGATTTTTTCAACCCATCGGGCTTTATTAAAATTAAAGTTGCCTGGTTCATGTAGTGTTTCCTCCTCTGATTTTCTTGGCGATTCTCTGCAAATCTTCCTCTGAATAAAATTCAATAGCAATGTGGCCGCGTTTTTTATTTTTACTGATCCGGACTTTTGTTGCCAACAGATGCTGTAATTCTTCTTCTAAAACAGCAACAAAAGGTTCGCGGTTAGCTACGCGCATCTTTTGTTTGGATAATTTTGGCCGGTGCATTTTTACCAGGCTTTCCAACTCACGCACTGATAAACCCTTGGCAAGAATATCATGAGCCAGCCTGCGCTGCTGATTAGGATCCTCTATTTCCAGGAGCACCTTTCCATGAGCAAAAGAAATCCGGTTCTTACGGATATCTTCCTGAATTTCTTGCGGTAACTTCAATAACCGCAATGTGTTAGTAACTGTAACCCTCGCCTTGCCAAGTACCTCTGCCACGCGTTCCTGAGTTAAATTGAATTTATTAATCAAAAACTGAAACGCGCGTGCTTCTTCAATAGGATTTAATTCCTGCCTTTGAATATTTTCAATTAAAGACAACTCCAAAGAGTCCTGATCTTCCACGTTTTTTACAATAGCAGGGATTTGTTCCAATTGTAAAGCAGTAGCTGCGCGCAAGCGCCTTTCTCCGGCAATTAATTCATATGTGTCTCCGGTGCGCCTGACTAAAATCGGCTGGATTACTCCTTTTTCTTTTACAGACTGAATCAGTTCTTCCAGGCTTTGGCTGTCAAAATCTTCCCTCGGCTGAAAAGGATTTGGCCTAACTTGGCTCAATTTCAAAAACATAATTGTCTCTTTGGCCGAAGCATCTGTTTCCGGAATTAACGCGCTAATCCCTTTACCAAGAGCTCTTCTTTCCATAATTATTCTCCTTCAATTGCCTCAACTGGCAGATTGGACAATTTTATTCCCATTACTTCTTTGGCTAAGTCTTCGTATTTCTTGGCACCCAATGATTCTTTATCGTATAAAGCAACTGGCTTGCCATAGCTAGGAGCTTCGGTTAAACGAATGCTGCGCGGAATTACTGTTTGATAAACTTTATTTTTAAAATGATTCTTTACTTCCTGCACCACCTCTTTAGTCAGATTAGTACGAAAATCCGCCATAGTTAATAATACGCCTTCAATATCTAAATTCGGATTAAGATTATCTTTCACAAGTTTAACAGTATTAATGAGTTGCGATACGCCTTCTAAAGCATAATATTCACACTGCACCGGCACCAACACTGAATCAGCGGCACATAATGCATTAATGGTTAAAAGCCCTAATGATGGCGGAGAATCAATGATGATAAAATCAAAGTTATCTCTTTCTTTGGCCAGAGCTCTTTTTAACCTATACTCTCTTCCTAAAGCGCTAACCAACTCTACTTCTGCGCCAGTAAGGTCCAAATTAGCAGGGGCTAAAAATAAACTGGGGATTGCTGTAGGCTGCAGGATTTCTTTAATATCCAGTTCCTCCAACAAAACATGGTAGGTGCTTTTTTTGATATTGTGTTTATTGATACCTGAACCGCTGGTAGCATTAGCTTGCGGATCAAGATCAACCAACAAGACTTTCTTGCCGGCTAAGGCTAAGTAGGCAGCTAAATTGATTGCCGAGGTAGTTTTACCTGTGCCGCCTTTTTGATTACAAACCGTGATAATTTTACCCATTATTTCTTATGCCTTTTAAATGCCCTGCTTTGAGAATTTAAAATCGATAATTTATCAGCTAGACTCCTAAGCGTATCATAATCAACCGCTCTGTAATGTTCTAATTTATGCATAACCATCTCTTTCCAAACTAGATACGCTGCATGTTTTTTTTTACTTTGCAAAGGATACTTATCGAAATGTTCGACTACTCTTTGTAATTCGTCAATTTTTGTTACTCTATAGTACGCCGAAGGCTGTGTAAAACCACTATTTACGGTAGGTAGCGCTTCTTTACACCGATAAATAGTTCCCACATAATTCAAATATTCCTGGATATCTTCAATGATTTGTTGATTGTCTTCTCGTTGACTAATCGAAAAATATAGCCCGAATGATCCTCCGCTTCTGCTATAAGTAAACGCTGCTTCTCCATCACAAAACCCTGTTACATACCAAGGATCTAGCATATGAAAACCGACCCCATATTGAAAATGTTCTCCGTGAAAATGTTTCAACCCGCACATTTTCACGAGGAACGTTGCTTTCTTATTTACCCTTATTATCTAAAATTCAGGCTGATTGTCAAGCCTTTTCTTTGTCTTTCCTCAGCGTAACTCGTATCTTAGCCAGCTTAGCACCTGGCATACCAAAAAGGCCTTTTTCTTCATCAGAAAGCACTTCAATTTTTACTTTATCGCGGGGCAGCCTGAGTTCTTGTAAGGCTAGTTTAACTGCTTCTTCTACGGTTTTACCTTCAATTTCAATACTGGTTTTTTTGCTCATTTTGCTTTATTAATTTTAAACTGGTACAGAGCCATTAATAAGCTATTTACGAACCAATATAATACTAGCCCGGCAGGCATGCGGTAAAAAATCAAGCCGAATAATACCGGCATTACAATCAGCATGATTTTCTGCTGCTCAGCATGTTCGCCAGCCATAGAAGCTGAAGAAGCTTTTTGCTGAAAAAACATTACTATTGCCATAAGAATAGGCAATAAATTGAATTCATTGCTCACGACTGGTAAAGTCATTGGCAGCCGGAATAAGCGATCCGGCTCAGACAAATCTTTAATCCATAAGAAATGCGCGCCTTTTAATGCAATGGACCGGGCCAAAGCCTGATAAAGAGCAAAAAAGATCGGCATTTGTAATAATAGAGGCAGGCATCCGCCCAAAGGATTTACTTTATATTCACGATACAGCTCCAGGGTTGCTTTATGTAATTTTTGCGGGTTATCCTTATAGATTTTCTTTAATTCTTCAATCCGCGGCTGCAAAGCTTGCATTGCTTTCATGGAGCGCATTTGTTTCAAGGTCAACGGATAGAGGAGAAAATATACCGCCACACTTAAAATTATAATTGCTAAACCCCAGTTATGCACCAGGCCATAAAAGAATCCCAGTAATTGTAAAAGCAGCTGAGAAATAAAATCAAAAAACCCATAATTAATTACGCTTACCCAAGCAGGATTTGCGGCTTTAATCATTCCTAAATCTTGTGGCCCCAAATAGATACGAAATTTTTGTTCAAAATTTTGACCTGGCGCTAGGATAACTTCTTTAGGGGCCAACCTTACTTCAGTTTCATTGGAATTAAGTTTATTAAGAATCACTGTTTGGCCTGCGCTCAGCGGCTCAACTATGTTACAAAAATATTGATCACGTATTGCCACAAAACTAGGTTGTTCTACTGCCATATCTTTACGGCCATTAACATATGTTGTACGCAATAGTCCATTATTGGTAGTAGCTATAGCCACGTCCCTATAGCGCGCGGCGTCTGGATTTGTTTTAAAATCTAAAATGCCTATAGATAAAGGATAATGCACTGGTAAAGGGCTGGCAGAGTTATTTTGGACATTGATTTCTAAGCCCATGGTATACTTAGACTTATCAATTAAAAAACGTTTAACAATCTTTTTATTTTGGTCAGAATGGACAAAAACAAGCTCATCGGGCGCACTATTTACTTTTTTAAAGGAAAGATTTGGTTCCCCCAAAAGAAAAGCATCTTTTAGCAAAAATGTATGGTTACGATAGTTCTTAAAAATTACTTCACGGATAGCTGCTATTGACTCAATAAAGTTAATGTCTTTTTCTGGCTGGGCATACAACAGAGGGGGTACAATCATCACAGGGGGCATGTCTATTGCTGCAGTTGGCAAGGTTGAGCTTGGAGCCTGGACTTGTTCACTTTGGGCTGCTATAGGCACAATGGGCGGTTTTTTAGGTGATAAAGCTGACCATAGCAAAAGAATCACAATTGAAAGGGTTGTAGCTAAAACCAGGCGTTTTTCCATATTTTACTCCATAATTAGGTTATACCAAAGGATCGTCTACGGGCTGCCGGGAAAAAGGATGGCATCTTAATAATCTTCCGGCAGCTAAAATACTTCCCTTGAAGAAACCGTACTTATTAATTGCTTGCGCGGCATATTCAGAACAACTGGGCACAAAACGGCAACCGCAAGGCAATACTTGCCGTAAATACCTTTGGTAGTATTGAATCAGTTTTAGGGCAATGATTTTTGGCATTAAATACAAATCTTTTTTCTGCCTTTTTGCCGACGACGAGCAAGGACTGCCCGGCCGGTTTTGGAACTCATCCTGCTG
>JAQUNE010000108.1 GCA_028717765.1 Candidatus Omnitrophota bacterium
TATGTAAAGATAAGAAAGCACCAAAGGTACGAGTGAAACGACCGCGTCCGTGATTAATATTCCTTTTAGTTTATACGATGATGTAATAAGAATAATGCAGCTCAAGAATAAACAATCTTTCAAAAGTTCAAACTTAATCGCTACTTTTAATCTCTCCTTAGCTAATAACACAACATTAAAAGACCAGGCTATTACTGTGAGCATATCCACCAAAGCCGTATAGGCATAATTTGAACCGCTGCACTGAATTGATTGGTAAAAATTATCCTTTCTATTAATACTGGGCGGAAAAGCGTACATATAACTGCTACTGGAAAAGTAATGGTTAATGATAATCTCAAGAATCTATTTATCGCTGTTGACAATACTTTATTATCACCTGCCTTACAGTATTCGGGATAAGAATAAGACCATAAAAGGTTTGCTATAAAGGGCAAAAAAAGCAAAGAAAAGGTATAAGCAGCTTCATAGATACCGTTACTTTCTGCCCCGAGTTTCTTTAAAATAATCGTACGCATGATAAAAAAAGTAAACCATGATAATAAGACTTGTACAAAACGTAATGACCCAAATTCCATTAGCTTTCGAAAATAGCGCGATTTAAAGGTCTTGATAAAATTAAACATCCCAAAAATAATCTCTGCTTTAAACGCGCCCCTGCAATAGTAGAGATAAATAAAAAATGTAAGCGCCGCTAAAACTAAAATACTCATCACCGCCCCTTTTGTCGAAAAGGCGATTATTAAAGGCACGGTTATAATCAAGCCAGAGATACTTATGGCTATATTAGAGAGCGTAATATTCCTTATATGTTTAATTCCTTGAAGAAAAGAAAGCAGGGCCTGACCGAGGATCTGAAAAGGAACAGCGATTATAGCAATGATTAAAAACCAGCTCATTAACCCGTTATTTAATATTAATAGAGAAATAGGCTTTAAAAATAAAATCGTTAAAATTATCAATATCAGAGCAATAGCTAACAAAACAGACATTGCCGACTTTAAAATTGCACTTATTTCATTTTTCTCATCATTATTCTTTGCAATAAAGGTGGTGATTCCTTGGGAAAGGCCCAAACTGGCAATAATTCCTGCGACATTAAAAAAATTAAATACCTGTGCATAAATACCGAAACCATCCGGGCCAAGATATAATGCCATAAATTTTCTTTTAATAACCGTAACTGCCAAGCTTACAAAAGTAGAAATCCCCAATACTATGGAAGCCTTGATTAAATTTTTCAACTTTTTATCCTCTAAAGAAATACCTGATTTTTTTATTCTTTTTATTAAATAACCCTTTTAGAGACTTCTGGGCCGAAATAGGTAAGTGCAAAAATATAATATAAAGAAAAAACTTTATACTCTGATCTAATACTAGCCTCTTATTTCTTTTAAAGTTAGATTTTATTACGTAAAGAGTATTTGTAAAAACCACGATTTCCCTGGCAAGCTTGTTTCGTAGCCAAATAAATTTTCTTGGGCTAATATCGGCGAAAGTAAAATCATCGTTTTCTACATAAAGATCATTGATCTTATCCCAATTGACCTGCCGCGACATCAGTTTATTCTCTATTACATTTTTATAGAACTGCGTCCCCGGTAAGGGATAAAATTTCGATATAAATATCCTGTCGGGAGCAGCTTTTTTCAAAAATTTTATTGTCTCAAGAAAATCCTGCTCTGTTTCCGCAGGTGATCCGATCACGATATTGGCTTCTGCGCAGAGCCCATGTTTCTTGGTTAGCCGGATTGCTTCAATATTCTTCTGGATACTTACACCCTTATTCATTCTCTTGAGTGTGGCTTGCGATCCGGACTCAGAGCCATAAATTACATGGATACACCCAGCCCTCTTTAAGGCAATAAGAATCTCGTCATCCACGCGGTCAGAACGCAAATTTACCGTAAACTTCAAATGTTTATTTATCTTACGCTCAATAATTCTATTACAAATTTCTATGACCCTTTTTTTATCTAAGGAAAACATGTCATCATTCAAAGAAATCCCCTTTACCCCAAACTTTTCCATAAGATATTCGATTTCATTGATCACTCTTTCCGGCGAATGGAAACGAATATAATTTTTTCCGTAAATATCTAACAGCTCGGGACTCTGGCAAAAAGCGCAGCGATATGGGCATCCCCGGCTAGTCATAATTGTCCCGGTGATCATATAGTCACCGCGCATCACAGCAATATTTGGCCGGAAATAAAAATCTTGGTCAAGTAAATGCCATGCCGGATAGGCAAGTAAATCCAAATTTTCAAAAAGTGCCCGGTCAGGGTTAATAATATAACCGCCGTTATTATTGCGGTAGGTAATCCCCTTTATCTCTTTAAGGAGCAGGCCATTTGCCAGATCAAGCATCGTATACTCACCCTCGCCCCTACAGACAATATCGATTTGCGGGCACTGCTCCAGGGTTAAACCAGGTTCAGTAGTCGCATGCCTGCCTCCGATGACTATCGCGAGATTTCTAAAATTCTCCTTAATAATTTTAGCAGTGTGAAAAGCATCCATAATTACTGGAGTAGTAGCGGTTAGACCGATAATACCAGGATTAAGATCATTTAGATCGCTTAACATCATGTCGTCGATCTGGCTCAACCGTAAGGGTGATTTTGGATATGTAGGCCCTGCATAAATCTTTCTTTCCATAATCCTTACCTTATGTCCGGCCTTTTCTAAAGTCGAGGCTATATAAGCTAAGCCTAGCTGAGGCCAACGGCTAGAGTAATCACCGATATAATTACATTCTTGAATTAGAGGTGAAATTAAAACGACATTCATCTTATTTTATTGATTGCCCTATTTTTAAATGGAAATAAAAAAAACTTATACGCAAAATTTAACAAAATCGGTGGATATATAAAAGCGGCTTTCAAAACAGAAGAAAATAAAGATGGGAAATTTCTTTCTTTAAGATACGCGTCACTTAAACAATAGTACTGATTTGCCATGCGTTGATTAAATTTTATCCCTAATTTTTTACGCAAATTTCCATGAGTTTTCATAATTTCTAACCTGGCTTTAATTCTTTCTCTATATAATTCAGAAATATTTTTTGAGAAATTATTTTTGTGGATCCTATAAGCAGTCAAAGGATAGTCATAATAATATATTTTAAACTTGTTACTCGCAGAGACTCTTAAGAAAAATTCTTCATCCCACATAATCCTGTAATTTGTATTTAAAGGGCCGGTTTCCTTAATGATTTTCCTTCTTACCAGCGCTCCACAACTATGAATTCCGCCCATAAATATATCGTTAAAACCCATTTCCTTAGAAGTTAGGTCCACTCCCTTGTAATCAATTGTTGAATGCAAGAAAGTTTTCTCCCCCATGCGCTTACCTGACTCATCTATGCAAAAGTTATCGCAACAAAAAATGTCTATCTGAGGATCGTTTTTTAGGATCTTTAATGCTGTTTCTAGATACTGCCTATCATACAAAATATCGTCACTGTCTATCAAGCCTAGGAATTCACCGCGGGCGCAATTAATGGAAAGATTACGGGAGAAAGCTACCCCGCGGTTTGATGGATTCTTTAAATAAACTACTCTTTCGCTATACTTATTTTTGATCAATTCTTCGGTATTATCTTTAGAACCATCATCAACCACAATTATCTCAAAATCGTCCTCGCTCTGGGCAAGGATACTTTCAATACATAAATCCAAATAGTTAGCCCGGTTGAAAGTTGCGATTAAAAAACTTACAGTAGGATTTTTCGTATTTGCCATCATTGAAGGACTAGGAATGTTTGATTTCTTTTAAGCGGAATTCGCTTATTCCCGCTGCTTTTCTGAAAAGAGTGCGCAATTTTATAAAAAACGAGCGTAAACTAATAACAGAATAAATACAAAAGTCGCTGCAAACCGAAAAATCCAGGATCTTTTGGCCGATCTTTTTAGGTAAAGCAGCATGTGCATATGCGAATTTTCTGTAAAGAGAAACCAAAGGTTTGGAGTAGCGATGAAAAAATAATACCCTTGCTTTATGCATTTTATTAAAATTCAATACAGTTTTACTATGATAATCCTCGGCATAGGAACTTCTGTCGAATAATTTATTTTCTATCGCGATTTCTTCCAATCGCGTATTGGGCAAAGGGTAAAATATGTGGGACTTAGGAGAGACATCGTTCTCAGCGCACATCTTGATTGTGTCTAACATATGTTTCTTTTGCTCAAAGGGAACTCCGAAAATAACATCTACAGTAAACTTCAAATTATATTTTTTAAGGATCGCTATCGATTCGCTTATCTTCTCGTCACTCACATGCCTAAACATAACGCTATCACGGATAAACCTGTTGCCGCTTTGAATCCCAAACCCGATCCCGTTACAACCCGATTCTTTTAAAAGTTTGATTTTAGCATCGGTAATGGTGGCCGGATGGGCAAGCGCATTATAGGGCAGTTTAAAATTCTGCAAATAAAGACCGGAAAATTTAGCCAACCAAGCTTCATCCAGGATAAAAACGTCATCTAGAAAAACAAGTTGTTTTATTCTGGGATACTGTTGCAATAGTAATTTAATTTCCTCAATCAAGGTCTCTGGTTTTCTAAACCTCAAATACTTATTTTTATAAATTTTATTTAAGTAATTATTACTGCAATAACCACATTGAAAAGGGCAGCCCCTGCCCGCAGAAAGGAAAGCCGTATTGGTATTCTCATGTTGTGCCTTAAATATTTCTCTATCCGCAAAGGGTAAGCTATCCAGTGGATCTATAGGGTCCCTGATAGCATTAATCTGCACCTCGCCATCCTCTTTCTTGTATCCTAAATTTGCGATACTTTCTTTATCGCGCAAGCCCTGAAGATAATCCAAAAAGTCTAATATAAAGTGTTCGCCTTCTCCAACACAGACATAATCAACCTCAGAATCCTTTAGGACCTGGGCAGCAGCGCTGGTCGCATGTGAGCCGCCACAGAGTAAAGGTATATTTTTTTTAAAGTTTTTCTTAATTGTTTTTGCACATTCTGCCACATAAGGAAACATTGGTGTAGTGGCGGAGAAAGCAATTAAATCTAAGGGAGAATCTAAATACCGCGGGAGCTCCTTATTTTTTAATAAATTATAGACATGCAGTAATTCAACCTGATG
>JAQUNE010000109.1 GCA_028717765.1 Candidatus Omnitrophota bacterium
TTTTTCCGCTGCTTGTTGGTCCTGCGATAAAAGTGATTTCGTATCATCAATAATTCCTAAGTCAATTTCCCTGCGCTTCAAGAAACAATCTTTTCCCACTTCACATTTAAAAGCATCCTGCTCTTTATAATTATATACCGAAACCTCACCGGCAAAACCATCTGTTCCGTTATAAATTTCGCCGTTAACCATGATACCGCAGCCAACTCCGGAAAACATATAAAGAATATTTTTATACTCGCGTTTTAAATCCAGCCAATGCTCGCCGAAACAGGCGGAGGTGGCATCATTTTCAATCAGCGTCGGCAAATTGAATTCTCGCTCGATCAGATTCTTAAAAGGCATGTCCACAGAGGCATAGGCATAATAATGGTCCATTTTTTGCGGCCAATGGATAGAACCATCCCTCTTATTTACTAATCCGGCGATACCTACGCCGATACCCTTGATCTGAGGGGTATATTCTTTAGAACGCCTTAAAATTTCACGCACAATCTCTAAAACACATTCGGTAATTTCTCGTACCGAAGGCTTTGGCCGGCTGACCTGAGTTTTGGTAATGATATTACCTTTAAAATCGATCAACAAACCGACCATATTCATGAGATTTAATCCCACTCCGATAATGTATCCGGCGCGAGGATTTAAATCCAGTAGTGCCGGCCTTCGCCCGCCTTCTGAAATATCCAATTCTTTTTCATAAACAATATTCTGCCGGATAAAGTCGTCAATATAATTAGAAATGGTGACTACATTTATCCCCATTTCCTTGGAAATATCCGGCCGGCTAACCGGTCCGCGCCTACGTAAAATATCCAAAATGCTGATATTGCGCTTTTCCTTCTCGCTTAGGCCTTCTTTTTCAAAATCCGATGTACGCATAATTAAACAAGTGTTAAAAAAGTTTTTAATTAGTTTATTTATACTACTAAAGGCTCCATAAGTCAAGTATTTTTAAAGAGTTTTGGGATTTCCCAAATCAGATAAGTAAAAGGAAGGAAAACTATTCTACGTCTACTAAATCCAGTCCGTAGTCCGTAATTCCGCTGGGGTTTACTACCACAACATTGACTAATTTCGTTCCGGGAAATTGGTATTTCGTAGAAAATGCGGCCTGGCTAGCTAATGGCAGAGATTCCCCCAGGTCCCCTGACCAAAGGTACTGTAATTCTACTTGGGTACAGCCGCTTTCCGGTACGGCTGCATTCGAATTAACATTAACCTCTGAATCTTTTTTAGATTTGTAAGGTTTGCACCGTAAACTTACTTTTTCCGTCTGATCAGTTGGAGCTGGCACCTTTAAAGCAGCATCTAAAAATGTTTTTAAATTATATTCCATGGGTTTTTTGTTATTAATTTCTTCTATCCGTACTTGGGCAAGGCCAGAGATATCCGAAAAATCACTCTTCGCTAAAGTGATTAACTTATTGTAGTAATTTAAAGCATTTGTAGGATCTTCTTTCCACTGGCTCAAAAGCCCCAATTGGTAAAGGCTGGAAATTACCTGTGGGTTGACTTTTTCTTTTTTTACCAACCCTGCAAAATATTTTTTTCCTTCATCGGGATTACCTAACATATAGGTGTCGAAAACCGCAATTTTAAATTCTGCTTCGTCAGCATATTTATTAGCCGGGTCTTTTTTAAGTAAAATAAGGTAAGTATCCTTTGCCTCTTTGTAAACTTGCATTTTCTCTAAGTTAAAGGCGCGCAAATAGATTAAATCCTCGTCAAAAGTGTTCTGCCCGCCTTTTTGGTCTATCTCCTGAAAGATTTTTTCTGCGTAAGCCGGGTCAGAGTGACCTTCATCGCTATATACAAATTTTTCCGCAATGTCTGTTAGAATGGGGATAAATTGTTCCTTAGCAAGCACAGCTCCAATCTGTTTGATATAAGCATCGTAAACTGCTTCTGAGAGCTCCAAGTTTCTTTGATTGTAAAAATCTAGCGCGATATCGCTCAATTCTGTACTCTTGATTTGGGACGAAGATAATTTTTCTACATAAAGATCATATAATTTCCTCGATTCAGCTTTCTCACCATAAGCTAAAAGCTGGTCAGCAACATCTTTTAAAAGATTAATATCCACAGCCTGCTTAGAATATTCTGTCGCACTATTAAGTAAATCCTTTAATGCCTCTTGCGTAAGACCATCTTGTTTTTCTTTATGAAACCTATAAAAAAGTACTCCAGCCGAAAGATTAATTGCCTGCCCAGGCTTGGATTCCTTAAGCGCTGCCTGCAAAGTCTTTTCCAGTTCCGCGCGATAGCTATCGCCATCGGAAAAATATTCATTCCAATCCTGTATATCTTCCAGGTATTTTAACTGGTAAAAACGCGACAATGCCGTGTAATAATTAATACTGACCTGCAGGTTTTTTTTCTTTTGCCTAAGTGATTTTAAAAAGTCGAGGAATTCGGGGTATTTGTTATCCTTAAAATAAATCTCTTTCAATGCTTCAAAGGTTGGATAGAGATCAGTTTCTGGTTTTGCTTCGATAATTTGTTTGGATAGCGCAGTTAATTTACTTTCTTCTGCAAATAAATTACGCGTTGTAAGCTGCAAGCTGCAAACAACGGCAGAAAGAATGAAAAATATCTCAATTTTTCTTTTTCGATTCGCGAATTGATTCATCTTTATTTCCTCTTCTTCTTATGATTATTCAAATCCGGCTTCTTCCAAAAATCCCTGATCACATAATAGGCTTTACGCGCAATGCGCTTATTCAGGCCATTTTCTAATTCAGGCGATAAAGCAACTACCCCAAACCACTCCTCGTTCATATTCATATTATCTTTTGCCTTGATATCAAAATAATAACTGCCATTAGACCATCCGGCGACAGTATCATGCACCTTCCAGCTATCAGGGTTTGATTCATCGTGTTTCCACCATTCATCGCTCCATTCAAAACTGGCCCCGCCCAAACAATTTCCTTCTCCGTTTTTTTGATTAGCCAGGTTCTCGTAAATCTGCCTCCACTGTGATTCTAGGAAAAAGGCCTGCATGTTCTGATCTTCTTTCTGCAGATAGGCGTCGTAGGCGTCTGCGCCAAATTCCGCCATAAAAATCGGACGGTCAAAAGTTGCTTTTAAGGATTTAAAAAGATTCCCGAAAGTCTTACCGCGGTAAATAATACAGGCAATAATATCTATACTAGGCGCATATTCTTTGGCATATTCTAATCCTACTAATTCGCCATTCCCCATTGCCACGGGGTGATTAGGATCAATTTTATGTATTTCTTGTGTAAGGTCGTTGATAAAAGAATAATAAATTTTTGCCCTGAGTGCTTTTTGTTTGAGAGGGTTTTTTTCCTGGTCGACTTCTGCATTAGACCAGGGATGCACTATGCCTAAACAGGAGTAATTATTTTCGTTCCCCAGTACCCAAAAAAGGATTCCCGGTTCGTTCTTATAGAGTTCCACCATCTCCAAAACGCTTTTTTTCACCTTATCCTGGAAATCTTTGTTGCCGTAAAAAGGACAGGGGTATTCCCAATAACCCAACCAGTCCCCCATGATCGTGCGGATACCGTAAAGCTGATAAAAATCCCGGATCACTGTCTTGACTTCTTCGGAATTATCGTGTGACTGATAAAGCCTGATCGTATTTACCCCCATTTCTTTCATGAGTTTTCCATCAACCAGCCAGGGTTTCTGGGGATCAGACCACCAGTCGTATTCGTGATTACTACCAACAGGTATAGGACTGTAACAAACGCCTTTAATGATATAATTTTTTCTTTCTACGATCAGCTGATAATTGCCGTTATTAAGTTTTTTTACATAAACTTTGGCACTTGGTGCTTTGGACATCCCAAGCAGAAAAAATAAGGAAAATAAACAGCAGGCCGCAAGTAAAAAATACTTGCGGCCCACCGTATTGTGACTTGTGACTTGTGACTTGTGACTTTGTTTATTCGTACTTGATCTCATCTAGATAGAAGGTCACGCCCTCTGGATTCACATCGACATTAGTTGCCCAGCAAAAACCGCCGATGACATAGGACATATCCTTGCCTTTTAGGTCTATGGTGTATTGTGTCCATTCTTTATTCAAAATCACCGGGCCGATATTGGCTACATCTGAGTCAGAAAATTCACCCATAATCCCGCCGACTTTGAATTCTTCGATTCTTTCCCCGCCCTTTTCGCCGCGTGCCCAAAAGGTAAGCTTGGTCGCTTTGGAAAGATCAAAACCCGCATCTATCGTGCCCCAGTTATTAGCTGGATTCTGCCAATAGATACCTGCCCATTTATTTCCGGAAATATCTTTGTAGGCAATCTTAATACAGGTGTCTCCTAAATAAGGATCTTCTTTACTGGCTGCTTCATATTTTATGTCTTTGCCAGTTCCCGCGTTTGGCATCCAGCCTGATGGAATATAATGGTTGCTTGCCGAACGCGCGTCCGAATAAACATAAAAAGGTATATTCTCCTGCTTTTTGCTTTCTGCTTTCATTGTCGGGTCAGCCTCAAATTTGATATCATCAAAATAAAAAGTTGCACCATTAGGATTCTGATCGCTGGTAATTACCCAGGCAAAACCACCGGCAATATAAGAAAGGTCTTTGCCTACGAGATTAACGGTATATTGTTTCCAGGTATCGGTTAACTCAATTGGCCCCATCTCTACTGACGAAGAATCAGGATAGGTGGCTTTTGGTTCAATACCCATACCGCCTACTTTTACCTTTTGCAAAATTTCCCCACCTTTGGCACCGCGTGCCCAAAAGGTAAGTTTGCTCATTCCAGTTAAATCAAAACCACCCTTTTTACTTCCCCAGTTATTCGCGGGATTCTGCCAATATACCCCGGCCCAACCTTGGCCCTGGGTTTTTTTCGCGGAAAAATCAAAGCGAATACAAGCAGTTCCGGAATGCGGAGTTTCGCTTGACTGGTCGTTAATCTTGATATCTCCGTAGTCTCCCATCCAACCGGAAGGAATATAGTGATTCTCCGGAGAGGTTTTGTCAATGTAAACCACAAACTCTTTTGCCTTGTTCCCAGCAGCAGGAGTGGCTGTTGTAGCTTTTACCGGATCAGCGGCAAAAGCTAGAGCCAAACCACCGAATACTGCTAGC
>JAQUNE010000110.1 GCA_028717765.1 Candidatus Omnitrophota bacterium
ACGGAGAAACGAAGAATTTTCCTGAGAAAGAAAATTTTTTACCGCAGCCAATTTCTCCTTACGCTCTTACCAAGCTTACAGGAGAGCATTACTGTAAGATGTTTAATCTGCACTATAAATTGCCTACCGTTGCCTTACGTTACTTTAATGTTTTTGGAGAACGGCAATCATTGGATGATGAATATGCAGTTGTCATACCAAAATTTATTTCCTGCATGCTAAACGATCAGTCTCCGCCGATATATGGTACGGGGAAACAATCGCGGGATTTTACTTATGTTGGTAATGTCGTAAAGGCAAATTTGTTGGCAATGCAGAAGCCTCGGGCACAAGGAGAGGTTTTTAATATCGCCAGCGGCAGGGACTACAGCGTATTGGCGCTGGTTTCCGTATTGAATAAACAGATGAAGAAAAATATTCAGCCTAAGTTCTTAAATATTAGGCCAGGGGATGTATTTAGGACACTGGCTGATATTTCGCAGGCAAAAAAAATATTGGGGTTTAATCCAGAAATAGACTTTATCCGTGGATTAGAACTAACTGTTGATTATTTTAAAAGGACATTAAGATGAAAAAGAAGGTAGTGGTGATTACTGGAGGCGCTGGTTTTATCGGCTCGCATCTTTGCGACCGTTTACTGAAGGAAGATTTTAAAGTGATCTGCCTGGACAACTTTATTACCAGCGATATCGAAAATATCAGTCATTTATTGAAAGAAAAAAATTTCACTTTTATTAAACATAATGTCACGAAATTTATCGAAGTTAAAGGAGGAGTGGATTTTGTCCTGCATCTTGCTTCGTTGGCCTCTCCGGAAGATTATCTACAATATCCTATTCAGACCTTAAAGGTTGGTTCTCTGGGGACGCATAATGCCTTGGGGTTAGCTAAAGAGAAGAAGGCGGTATTTTTACTCGCCTCTACTTCTGAGGTTTACGGAGATCCGCATGTGCATCCTCAGCCGGAAAGTTACTGGGGGCACGTGAATTGTGTTGGAGTGCGGGGTTGTTATGATGAATCAAAACGTTTTGCCGAGGCATTGGCTTTTGCTTATCACCGTATACATAAAGTTGAAATCAGGATCTCCCGGATTTTTAATACTTATGGGCCCCGAATGAGGATGCGTGACGGACGGGTAGTACCGAATTTTATTAATCAGGCAATAAACAATAAACCCCTGACTGTTTATGGGCGCGGGTCACAAACTCGTAGTTTTTGCTACATCGATGATTTAGTAGAAGGCTTGATGCGGCTAATGCGTTCCCATTTGAATGAACCAGTGAATTTAGGTAATCCTAATGAATTTACTATTATGGAATTAGCTGATCTAGTGATCAAGCTTACAGGTACAAAAAGTAAAATTATTTATAAGCCTCTTCCTCAAGATGATCCCCGCCAGCGCCAGCCGGATATCTCTAAGGCAAAAAAACTCCTCAAGTGGCAACCTAAGATAAAATTATCCGAAGGCCTGAAGAAAACCATCGCATGGTTTAACTGCTGATGGCCAAAAAATTGCTTTTTCTCCTGGATATGTTATACTTATATTAGAATATATAAGAGGGGGGAGTAGGGATCAAGGAATCGTCTTTATAATAAATATAACCTATTCTCTACCCCTTACAAGAAGGGCGGCTTTCTTTAAGAAGGCCAAGAAAAGAGAATAGGTTTTTTTATGAGCAGAATTTCTCCTTGACAAGCTATCGTCAAGGTGGTATAAAAAACAAAGGTGGGCGAGAAGCGTTGGAAAAAGCCTCTTATGATTACTATAAGAGAATTCATAATTGAAAAAAATATAAGAGGCCTTAGTAATGCAAGCGCTTTAAAAGCCAATCATACCTTAGGAAGGAGGCCTTGCAAATGAGAAGAAAAAGAGGTTTTACCTTAGTCGAAATCATGATCGTAGTAGCAATTATTGCCTTATTGGCAGCCATAGCCATTCCTAACCTTTTACGTGCTAGACTTAATGCCAATGAAGCAGCAGCGATTTCAGCTTTGAAGACCGTAGCTTCCTCCGCGATAAGTTTTAGGTCAGTTAATGCCGCTTATCCGGCGAACTTGGCTGCGCTTTCAGCTGCCGTACCTCCTTACATCGATGCCGTATTAGGCGCCGGTGCAAAGTCAGGTTATAACTTCGCATTGGTTGGAGCTGCAAATACTTTTACTTCTACAGCTACTCCTCAAACCTATCAGACTACCGGTGTAAGAAGCTTTTTTGTTGATGAGTCCGGAGTGGTCCGTGGGCAGGATGATGCTGGTGCTGCAGCAACAGTTGCTGATCCACCGATCCAGTAATTGGATATTTTTTTGAAAAAGGGCGGGGAAGAAATTCCCCGCTTTTTTTGTCTCTAGCACAAATTTTCTTGCCTAAATGCTTTTTTGTGTTACAATAAAACAGAATATGTATAGACAAAGATGAAAATCATTTTTATTCGCGATAAGAGCGGAAAGAATACTGTTACTTGGATCCTTTTGATTGCAGTTTTTTCTTTAATTTTAAGATCGGCAATTCTGCAGATTATTCGTTCTAATATTACACAAAATGAATCCTATGCTTCAGTTACGTTAAAGTCTACCTCCACGGCCCTGGAAAATTATGCCAAAGACAATCACGGCAATTTTCCCCCTAGTTTGAATGTGCTTACAGAATCAGAACCTGCCTATCTCAATAAAAATTACTTGGTAAATTCAATAAAAGGTTATAATTTTAATTGTTCAAGATTGGACCCTGCAGGATATAATTGTTCGGCTCTGCCAGTAAAATGTAATGTCACGGGAAGGATGGTTTTTACCATTAGTACTGGAGGGATAATTGTTTCGGAAGAATGTTTTAAAAAAGAATGAACCTGATAATGAAAAGGGCCTTCACGCTCATAGAGATCGTTATCGTTATATCAATACTACTAATTTTAACGGGTTTGGCGATTCCCAGTATTTTACGTTCACGTAACGATGCCAACGAAGGGGCGGCAATGGCTAACTTAAAAATATTAAGCGATGCCTGTCAGCTTTATCACTTGAATTTAAATATTTATCCGCAAAATTTGGCAGCTATGGCTTTACCGGTTTCTAACCCGCCTTATATTGACCAGGTTTTGGCGGGTGGCAGGAAGCAAGGTTATATATTTATTTATAATCGTACTAATAATGGTTTTACGCTTAATGCAAACCCTGAAGCTCTAGGTAGATATTATTATATTGATGAGACCGGAGTTTTGCGCGTTAATGCTACTCAACAGGCAGGAGCCGGTGATGCGGCGAATCAATAAATGAAAAATTTTCCATTTAGATTTAAAGCAAACATTCCCCGGGAATCCGTTTCTCTGGGGGTAGATATTGGTTCAACGACAATTAAAGTGATTAGGCTCAAGTTTTCTGAAGAAAAGGTAGAGGTGGTAGATTTTAAATTAGAGCCATTTGTACTTGATCTATCCGCAGTGCTGAAAAAAATTGCTCAGTCTATGGAGGCCAAAAAAATCAATTTATCTATTTCTGGACCTGCGTCGATAATTAGATATGTCGATTTTCCAAAAATGAATAGCGAAGAACTCAAGCAGGCTTTGAAATTCGAGGCGCAAAAGCATATCCCATTTACGATTTCTGAGGTGAATCTTGATAGCCACGTCCTTAAACAAGATTTTTCCGAAGGCAAAATGTTAGTGCTTTTGGCTGCGGTAAAGCAAGAATTAATTAATCAGCGTATCAAGCTTGCGCAGGAGGCAGGTTTTACGGTTAATTTAATTGATATTGATTCACTTGCTTTAGTGAATGCTTTTAATTTTAATTATCCTGCAGATCAGCAAGCTCAAAAGACCATTGCCCTGCTCAATATCGGAGGCTCCAATAGTAATTTAAACATATTAGAAGGAAATCTACCGCGATTTAGCCGAGATATTCATATAGCAGGTAATAATTTTACTCAAAAAATAGCAGATCTATCCGGCGTAGATTTTAAAACTGCGCAAGATTTAAAGCTTAATCCTGAAGCGGAAAAACAAAGCAAGATATCAATGGCAATTGACTCTGTGCTTTCCAGCCTGACAAATGAGATTAGGACGTCTTTTGATTATTATGAAACTCAAAGTACGTCTTCAGTGGCAAAAATTTTCTTAAGTGGAGGGGGTTCTTTGTGCAGCGAAATAAAAGAAAAATTGGCTAATCTTTTAGGGGTAGAGGTGGACTATTGGGATCCGTTAAAACAAATTTCCCTGGCAAGCAACATTGACTCGCAGGTGATAAAAAAGATATCTGCTCAGCTGGCTGTCGCAGTGGGCTTAGCTTTACGCAAATAATATAAAATGATTGAGATCAATCTTTTACCGGAAGAACTGAAACTTAAAACCAAGAAAAAAATTTCTTTTGATTTTAGCAGTATCGACCAGAAGAAAATTATTTATCTTGTTCCTGTAGTCTTCGGGGTTCTAATTCTTATTCATATTTATCTTGCTGGTTTGACGATCGTTCAGGGCGTACGTTTAGGGAGTTTGAATAAGCAATGGGTTAAGCTTGAACCGGAAAGAAAAAAATTAGAATTTTTTCAGAAAGAATCTAATATTTCTTCTGCGGATAGCCAGCTTTTGCAGCAATTAAACGTTCAAAGGGTAAATTGGGCAGAGAAGCTAGATTCCCTAAGCACGAATTTACCGAGCGGCATTTGGCTCGAAGAGATTCTTATCTCTGATAAGGCCTTTAGCCTCAGAGGCTCGATAATATCATTGGCCAAGGAAGAAATGAACCTGGTAAATAAATTTATAGAAAATTTAAAAAATGACTCAAAGTTTTTTAAAGATTTTAATTCTCTTGAGCTAGGTTCAATAAACCGTAGGCAAATCAAAAGTTATGATATAATGGACTTTATTCTTGAAGGAAACATAAAATCAAAATGAACAATATATTAGATAAACTAAATAACCTTGAGTTAGATAAGAAAAAAATGATCTTGCTTATTTTTGGTTTAGTTTTAATTATTTATTTTGATTTCTCCTTTTTGATTAAATTACAATCTACGCTTAGTAAGAAAATAGGTTCAAAGGTGACAAAAATAAGCCAGGAGATAAATAAAACTAAAA
>JAQUNE010000111.1:0-2091 GCA_028717765.1 Candidatus Omnitrophota bacterium
GTACAAGGGAATCGCCGCTACAATCATTGCCGCAAGCCACGAGAGCGAAACCACGATCATTCCCTGCATCCAGTTTAAATCTTTTTCTGTGGCACAGAGCTTGGTTAAAATTAAGCCAATGATCAGTGTAATTTCTATGCCGATAATAAAGTCAAAAACGGGGTTCATTTCTGCCTGGGATAAAGCAAATAAAATCGGAATTACCATAGTGAAACCTAAGGCGATAATAATTTTTCCCAGATAGAAACCGATAACCTTAATATCTTCGAGGCGGGGACGCAGGATCATCTTTTAAAAGTTAAGACTAAACAGATAAAAAATGCCGCTAACATAATCAATGCAGAATACACAACTTCCGTGGTAATGCCGAGGATGGCCTGAAAAGGGAACTTGATTTTCATTTTTAAAGCTTCCCAACTAGTAAATTCAATAATTGAGGTTCATTCCCGATCAATGTAATCGCAATCACATCGTCTCCGGCTTTTAAAATCGTAGTGCCCTTTGGCACAATTACTTCGTCTTGGCGTAGAATCGAAACCAACACTGAATCAGCCGGCCATTCTATCTCCTGGATCTTGCGGTCAATAACCGGAGAATCTTTAGGCAGATCTATGCGCACGATCGAAAGCTTGCCGCGCTTAAAACTCATCAGGTTTACAAAATCCGAGAAAGAAACTTCTTCCTCGATAATCTTGGCAATAATTTTGGTGGAGTCAACCGGGACATCAATTCCTAGCTCAGAAAATGTATGCTCGTTATCCGGATTATTCACCCTGCCGACGGTGCGTTGAATATTAAATTTTTCCTTGGCGAGCTGACAGATAATCAAGTTGTCTTCGTCGTCGCCGGTTACGGCAGCCAAAACATCCGCCCTCTCGGCACCTGCCTCTTCTAAAATCCGCGGATCACAACCATCGCCGTTAATGACCAAGGCCTCCAGCTCCTTAGCGATCTCTTCGCAGACTGCCTTTTCTCTTTCTACAATACTCACTGTATGATTACTAAGGCAAAGCCGCTTGGCTAAAAAAAACCCCACTTTTCCCGCTCCCACAACAATAATATACATAATTTAATCCTTCAGGGATTATAAATTAAATTTCTCTTTAATCTTTTCTAGGCTTGCTACCTTAATTACTCCTGACAAAACATCCTTATCCTTTAAGACCGTCTGCGGTTCGGGGATAATTACCCCATCAAGCCGTCTGATTGCCACAACAAGAAATTCGCTTGGCATATTAATCTCCTGAATGGTCTTTCCCATCAGGGTATTTTTCACTTCGATTTCAATAACGCTTAAATCCTTGGATTCAATCAGGTAGCTGGAAAAGCGGCTTTCGATAATTTTGTCCCTGAGCATGGCGGCAAAAAGAATTGTTCCGCTGATAATATCCAGGCCTAAAGCGGCATAGATATGTGCACGCTGGGGATCATAAACGCGGGCGATGACCTTGGGGACTTTAAAGATTTTTTTTGCGACCTGCGCGGAGATTAAATTTGTATTATCGCCGTTAGTGACAGCGCAAAAGGAATCGGCTCTTTCAATGCCGGCTTGTTTTAATAATTCCAAATCAAAACCATTGCCGGTTAAGGTCAATCCATTAAACGTGCCGCCTAAACGCTCAAATGCTGCCTGGGATTTATCAATAATCACCACATTGTGGCCTTCGTTTGAAAGCAATTTGGCCAGTTCTGAGCCAACCCTTCCGCATCCCACAATGATTACATACATTTTTTAACGACCTTTGGCTGCTTCTATGATTTTCTTAAATGCTTGCATATCCCTCACTGCCAAATCCGCAAGCACTTTTCGGTTCAGCCCGATCTTGGCTTTTTTCAGACCGTTGGTAAATTGGCTATAGGTAATCCCTTCCTGCCTGCAGGCTGCGTTAATGCGCGCAATCCAGAGCTGCCGGCTGGTACGTTTCTTCACCCGCCTATCCCGATAAGCATAGACCAGCGCTTTTGCGAGTGCGCGGCGTGCCTGGCGATATTGCTTGCTGCGATCACCCCAAAAACCTTTGGTTTTTTTAAGTAGTCTTTTTTTTCTTCTGCGTGTAGCAACACTATGTTTGATCTTTGCCATTTGTTACT
>JAQUNE010000111.1:2191-5029 GCA_028717765.1 Candidatus Omnitrophota bacterium
CTCTTGGTTAATTTAAATCTTTTTACCGTTCCTTTTTTTGTTTTTAACTTTGGCATCCTTGTTCCCTTTCTTTACTTGGGGCTAAGCACTAATGAGATTACCCTGCCTTCTAAGACTGGCTCTTTCTCTAACTGAGCGCTATTCTGCGTATCAGTAATAAACTTATCGAGTATCTTTCTCCCCAGGTCCATATGTTCCATTTGTCTTCCGCGAAAAAAGAGGTTTACTTTAACTTTGTCTTTTTTATCTAAAAAGGCAATCGCCTGTTTTAATTTTGTCTGATAGTCATGCGGATCAATGTTTGGCTTGATACGGATTTCTTTTAGGCGGCCCTGTTTCTGATGTTTCTTCGCCTCGCGCTCCTTCTTCTCCTGGTCATATTTAAATTTGCTAAAGTCGATAATCCTACAGACCGGAGGACTAGCCCCTGGAGCAACCTCCACCAAATCCAGATCACTTTGATTTGCTAATTCCAAGGCCTTTTGTACTGTCATCACGCCTAGCTGACCACCATCCGGGCCGATTACACGTACCTGCGCAACACGGATTCTTTCATTAATACGGATGAACTTGTTTATTGCAACCACCTTCCTTTCTTATGTTTTGTTTTTAATATCTTGCTCAATATTTTTCAGAAAGTTTTCTAATGGAACACTCCCCTGATCGCCAACTTGTCTTTTACGTACCGCAACGGCGTTGGATTTTGCTTCGCGCTCTCCCACTACTAGAATATAAGGAATTTTCTCCATCTCTGCCGTACGAATACGCTTATCCAAGGTTTCGCGGCACCGGTCAATCTCAACACGCACCCCTAGAGTTTCCAAGGCAGTTCTAATAGTCTGGCTATATTCTAACACAGAATCTTTAATTGGTATAATTAATACTTGGGTGGGGGCCAGCCATAAAGGCAAAGCACCCTTATAATGTTCGATCAGTGCGCCGATAAAACGCTCTAAGCTTCCCAAGAGCACGCGGTGTAACATGATTGGCTGTTTCTCTTTTCCGTCGCTGTCAACATAAGTTAAGCCAAATCTTTTTGGCAGCGCAAAATCACACTGAATTGTCGCGCACTGCCATTGCCTCTTGAGCGCGTCTTTTAATTTAATGTCGATCTTAGGGCCGTAAAACGCGCCCTCTCCGCTACAAACCGTGTAATCCAAATCCTTTTCTTTCAGGGACTCTTCCAATGCCTGAGTAGCTAATTGCCAGTCTTCGTCGGAGCCGATATATTTTTCCGGCCGGGTGCTCAACTCAATACTTACGTCTTTGAAGCCAAATACTTTCATCGTCTCAAAAACAAAATCGATGATCGATTTAATTTCCGGTTTTAACTGCTCCGGCAAACAAAAGATATGCGCGTCATCCTGGGTAAACCCGCGCACGCGTAAAAGCCCGTGCAAAACTCCTGCCTTCTCATGGCGATAAACTGTACCTAGTTCAAAAAACCTGATCGGTAAATCCTTGTAACTACGGGTCTTTGATTTGTAAATTAAAATGTGCCCCGGGCAATTCATCGGCTTAAGCACAAACTCCTTGTCTTCAACTTTCAGGGTATACATGTTTTCTTTGTAATAATCATAGTGCCCGGAAGTTTTCCAGAGTTCTGCCTGCATGATATGCGGTGTAGCCACAATTTGGTATCCGCGTTTTAAATGCTCTTTCTTTTCATAGTCTTCAATTAACGAGCGTAAAAGCGCACCCTTAGGGTGATAAAATACCAAACCAGCCCCAGCTTCTTCGTGGTAGATATTAAAAAATTCCAGGGCAGTACCTAATTTTCTGTGGTCGCGCGTCTTTGCCTCTTCCAGATTTTTCAGATGCTCTTCTAATTCTTTTTGAGTGGTAAAGCAGGTTCCGTAAATTCTCTGGAGCATAGGGTTAGTTTCCAGGCCATGCCAATAGGCCCCGGCAAGCGATAATAATTTAAAGGCTTTAATTTGGCCGGTTGATTCTATATGCGGGCCGCGGCATAAATCGACAAAGCTTTTTCCTGTCTCATAAAGAGAGAGCTTCTCATCGGCGATTGCCTGGATCAAATCAACTTTATAATCTTCATGCAAGCCTGTAAATAACTTTATTGCCTCTTCTTTAGTAACTTCTTTACGCGTAAATGGCTCGTTGCGGGCAATAATCTCACGCATGGTTTTTTCAATTTTTATCAAATCATCGTCGGTAAATGGCTCTGGTTTATCAAAATCATAGTAAAAACCATCTTCAATAGCCGGTCCAATACCTAATTTCGCTTCTGGCCAGAGTTCCTTTACCGCCTTGGCCAAAACATGCGAACAAGAATGCCTTAATATTTCCAGAACAATTTTAGTGGTTTCCATTTTTGATTTAAAATTTCTAAGTGGGCCCATGAGGACTCGGACCTCAGACCTTCACGATGTCAACGTGACGCTCTAACCAACTGAGCTATGAGCCCTTTAATGGGCAAGGAGGGAGTTGAACCCTCACGACCTTACGGCCAAAGGATTTTAAGTCCTTCGTGTATGCCATTCCACCACTTGCCCGAAAAATTAAGACAATGAAGGCACTCCGCTCGCTATTTCGCTTGTCGCGAAATTACGCTCGCTTGAGTGCGATTTAAATTTTCCTTGTCGGAAAATTTAAATCGAGGCGACGAGCGGATTCGAACCGCTGAATAGCTGTTTTGCAGACAGCTGCCTTGCCACTTGGCTACGTCGCCAAATTTTAGAAATTATTTTTTACCTGCTTAACAATTTCTTCGACCTCTGCCAAACAACCAACACCGATTCCTCCGCAAGCAAGCCTAGCCTTTCTTGGCTCGATAAATTTATACCCAAAGGATTTTAATTTCCTGATATTCTCCTGGGT
>JAQUNE010000112.1 GCA_028717765.1 Candidatus Omnitrophota bacterium
AACCGCCAGCGTATTCTTTTGATCACCCAATCCTTGGCAATGTTACAGGCGCTGGTATTATCAATATTAGTAATGACAAAATCTGTGCAGGTTTGGCAGATTATTCTCTTAAGTGTAGCCTTGGGGCTGGTCAATTCTTTTGATATTCCCGTACGCCAGGCCTTCACAATAGAAATGATTGAGGATAAAGAGGACCTGGGCAATGCCATTGCTTTAAATTCTTCTATGGTCAATATTGCGCGTTTGATCGGGCCGTCATTGGCAGGTGTAATTATTGCTACTTTAGGGGAGGGGCCGTGTTTTTTGATCAATGCCCTAAGTTATATTGCGGTAATTGTTTCTTTATTCATGATGCAAATTTCCCCGAAAATAGTAAAAGAGGTGCGCCGGCACGTCCTGCATGAATTAAGGGAAGGTTTTCGCTATGCCTTTAATTCTATCCCGATTAAACATATCCTGATTTTACTGAGTTTAGTTAGTTTAACCGGTGTGCCTTATCAGATTTTAATGCCGGTTTTTGCCAAGGATATTTTTCACGGTGGGCCAAAAACTTTGGGATTTCTTATGTCTATGGCAGGCGTTGGGGCATTAATGGGAGCAATCTATTTAGCAGCGAGAAAAAGTGTAATTGGTCTTGGTAAGATAATCGCGCTTTCAGCACTTTTCTTTGGTATAGGGGTAAGTATATTTTCATTTTCAAAAGACCTATGGTTTTCTCTGTTTATGATTTGTTTCGCGGGTTTTTCTATGATGGTGCAGATGGCTGCCAGTAATACGATTTTGCAAACGATTGTCGAAGAAGATAAGCGTGGCAGGATTATGAGTTTTTATACAATGTCTTTTATGGGAATGACGCCTTTCGGCAGTTTACTCGCAGGAAGCCTAGCTAGTAAAATCGGAGCACCGCATACCTTATTTTTGGGAGGCATTTGTTGTATTATTGGAGCTTTAGTGTTTTTCGGGAAACTCCCTTTGATCAGGGAAAAGATCCGGCCAATTTACGTCCAGAAAGGGATTATACCAGAAGAGGTGGTTAAGGGGATCGGCGCAGCCAGCGGATTGGGGAGTTTGGATGGTTAACTTTGATCCGCTTTCTATTTTTTTTCTCGCGGTAATTTTTCTTGTCTCTTTGCCGTCGGCAATTTTCTCCTTCGGTTATTTAAAGACAGAGACCTCAAGGCTTAGGTTAGTTTTTGCTTGGGCCTTATTGGTCCTCTTTGTAATTTCCATGGCGCTAGTGGTGACGGTAAATAATGCAATCATTTTCCTTGTGGTTTGGGAGTTAATGTCTTTGGTCTCATATTTTTTGGTAGTTTTTGATACCACACAGGAAAAATCCATTCAGGCAGGTACGATTTACATTGTCATGACGCATATTGGAACGGCTTTTTTGGTCGTAGCGTTTCTGTTAATGTATAAGTACGCGCATTCTTTTGATTTTATGAGTATTAAGCAAGCCTGCTCGGTTATGCCAGCACACCTAAAGAATATTGTTTTTCTGTGTTTATTTATTGGATTTGGTACTAAGGCAGGGGTGGTACCTTTACATATCTGGTTGCCCTATGCCCATCCGCAGGCGCCAAGCCATATTTCTAGCATTATGTCTGGCGTAATGATCAAAACCGCCATCTATGGAATAATTAGATTTGTGATTATCTTGCTTGGCGTAGGTTCAACATGGTGGGCAATATTAGTTTTAATCTTTGCCTTAGTGTCTTGTTTAGTAGGGGTGATCTACGCATTGATGGAGCATGATATTAAAAAACTGCTCGCTTATCATAGCGTAGAGAATATCGGAATTATTTTACTTGGAGTAGGTTTAGCAATGTTTTTTGTCAGCCTGAATCTTAATTTTTTAGCGGTATTAGCTTTGATCGCCGGGCTTTATCATTTGGTGAATCATGCGATTTTTAAAGGGCTCTTATTTTTGTGTTCCGGCAGTGTTTATAAGGCTACAGGAACACGCGATATCGAGAAACTCGGCGGCCTAATTAAAAAGATGCCGCAGACAGCTATTTGTTTTTTATTAGGCGCAATGGCAATTTCAGCGCTTCCACCTTTAAACGGTTTTGTTAGCGAATGGCTGACCTTACAAAGCTTTTTTCTGGGAGCACTCAAGGTTGGCTCGGGTGCCAAGCTTTTTCTAGGAGTATCAGCTGCAGTTTTAGCTTTGACCAGCGGGCTGGCTGCGGCTTGTTTTGTCAAAGCATTTGGGATCATCTTTTTAGCCAAACCACGTAGCCGCAACGCACAAAATGCCGCGGAAGTTTCTTTTTCCATGAAGTTAGCGATGTTTTCTTTAGCGATACTCACCATTGTCTTTGGTTTAGCAGCAACTTTTGTGATCAAGTTATTAACTAAGGTCTCAGGCTATGCCCTAGCCGTTGATACAGGCAGGATGAATTTTTCTTTAAATAATTTTGTGATTAGCCCTAAGGCAGAAGGTGGAGTCTATCTTTCTTTACCTCTATTGGCATTCTTGGTAGTTATCTTGGGGGTTTTTGCGTTTTGCATATATTATTTTGTCGGTAATAAGGGCCTCAGGAGATATGAAACCTGGGGTTGCGGATACTATAAGCTGGATGCGCGTAATGAATATACTGCAACTGCTTTTTCTAAGGCCTTTAGGATTGCTTTTAGCTTCTTTTTATTGCCTTACCGGAGAACCCAAAAAATCCGGGAATCTTTTTATCACGTGAAGTCTTTTTCTTACGAAACGCATACCAGGCTGGTATTTAAACAGTATATTTATGCGCCGATCTTGAAATTAGTTTTTAAATCCGCGAAATACGCGCGCAGGATGCAGCCGGGGAGCATCCATCTTTATTTGGGCTATATCTTTGTGACTCTTTTATTATTATTGGTTTTTATGCAAAGGTTCTAAATATGAAAATATTAATCTTATCCGGACAATTGATTTTATTTCTGTTACTTTCTCCTTTAATCAGTGGATTTATTACTAAAATTAAGAATAACCTGAGGATGAGGAAAGGGCAGGGGGTCCTTCAGCCATACTATAATCTTTTTAAATTATTTCAGAAAGAAGAGATAGTTTCAGAAACTGCTTCTTGGGTATTTAGGGTGGCACCTTTTATAGTTTTTTCTTCTTCGCTTGCCGCGGCATTATTGGTTCCGGTATTTATCCTTCAGAGCCCTTTGCACCATATGGGCGACTTTTTAGCGTTGATCTTTATCTTTGCTCTCGGCCGTTTTTTTCTGGCACTTTCCGCACTGGATACTTCTAGCGCTTTTGGAGGGATGGGCGCATCAAGGGAGATGTTTATCTCGAGCATTGCCGAGCCAGTAGCATGTATGGTGGTTTTTGTTTTATTTTTGCAGTTCGGCTCCACGGATATTGCGGCATTTAGCGGTATGCATCCGGTTTCGATTGCTTCTTTGATCGCAGGGATCGCTTTGTTTTTTGTGGCCATCGCTGAGACTTCAAGGATCCCGGTGGATAATCAGGAAACGCACCTTGAGTTAACCATGGTGCATGAGGCAATGGTCCTGGAATATTCAGGAAAATCCTTGGCACTGATAGAATTAGCAGCTGCGGTAAAACAAATGGTTTGGTTTGTTTTAATTGCCCGGATTATTTTTCCCTTTAATATCTTCGCGGGGATCATTATCATTGTTTTTGTAATGGCGCTCGTAGAAATCTTAGTGGCAAAGATGCGGCTTTTGCGGGTAATAGATTTTTTTGGATTTGCTTTCCTCTTGGCAGTAATTGCCGTAGTTTGTGCAGTAATAGGAGTGTAAGTATGCAGACATTGATTCTTTTTGGGGTATTAATTTCGTTGCCCCTGATAGCAATTGCTAAGCGTACGCCGGCATTAGTGCGAAATTTGCGTTTTCAGTCATTTTTTCTTTTTCTTGCTACTTTTATGCTCGCCAGGGAGAAGGGCCAGAGTGATTTGTATATTATTGCCGGATTATTATTCTTTTTGAAGGTATTGCTGATTCCTTATATTTTATACCGGATGATTAAGCGCATTAAGGCCAATGAAAATATCGGCCTATTTATCAATGCCCAGTTATCGTTATTATTTGTCCTGGGGTTAATGTATTTGTCCTGGGTTTTTGCTCAAATGATCTTTCCGTTTTCTAACACCTTAAGAATTACCATATTGGCTACGGCATTCTCCGTAATTTTAATGGGGATGTTTATGATGATTTTTCGTATGAGTGCTTTGGCACAGATTATTGGGATCTTGGTGATGGAAAATGGTTTATTTCTTTTGGCTTCTACGGTTTCAGGAGGTATGCCGTTTTTTGTAGAAATCGCCATATTCTTCGATGTTTTTGTGAGTGTAGTGATCATGGGGCTTTTTGTTTACCGGATTAATAGGCTTTTTACGCACATTGATGTAAATAAACTTTCGCGGCTTAAGGGGTAATATGCTGATATTTTTTCTTTTAGGAATCCCATTAATACTTACTTTAGCGGTTTTTTTCTGCCGGAGATCGAAACTCTGCGGGATAATTAATGCCATCGGATACGCGGTTACATTATTCATTAGTATTATTCTTTTATTGAAAGCAGGGGATTTAAAAATAACTTATGCCTTAGGATTCTTTTACCTGGATGCCTTAAGTATATTTTTTATCTTTGTTACCTCTGTGGTAACTTTTGCCACCGCGCTTTATTCGATTTCTTTCATTGAGCGGGATCTCCAGGCAGGTATAATTTCAGAGAAAAAGGCAAAATTTTATTACGCTTTTTTTAACTTATTCTCAGTTTCCATGTTTTTTGTCCCGATGGTGAATAACTTAGGGATGCTCTGGGTAGCAATAGAAATGACGACCTTGATTTCTGCTTTTCTGGTTGGGTTTTATAATACTAAGCAATCCGTGGAGGCTGCCTGGAAGTACATTATTATTTGTTCAGTAGGGATTATTTTTGCGCTTTTAGGCACGATTCTTTTCTCTTACGCATTTTCTATTACCGGTAGTATCAAAAGCCTGAATTGGAGTTATATGGTCAGTGCTGCCGGAAGGTTTGA
>JAQUNE010000113.1 GCA_028717765.1 Candidatus Omnitrophota bacterium
CAGTATTACCTCTCGTATCTGCCGATTATTTTTGTACAGGTCTCTCCGATTGCTTTACTCCTTGCGACATTATATACTTTTGGAAAATTAAACCGCGATAACGAAATTATTGCCATGCGCGCCTCGGGACTGAGCATCGTCCAGATTACCAAAACCGTAATTATTTTTGGTTTCCTGATCAGCGTCTTTATTTTCTGGGTAAATGACCGCTTCGTTCCTCAAGCCTTAGGAATGAATCAAAAACTCAGGGACGAAATGGAAAGAAGTGAAAACAAGAACCTGGGAAAACCCAGCGAGGCAATCGACAATCTTTCCATGTACGGGGCAAAAAACAGACTTTTTTTCGTGAATAAATTTATTCCCACGCAAAATACCATGGAAGGAATTACTATCCTAGAGAATGATGAACATCAGAATATTACCAAGAAGATCGTAGCAAATAAAGGAATTTATAGTGCGGGCGTTTGGAAATTTTATCAGGTAATCACTTACACCTTTAACGAAAATCTACAAACAGAAGAAGAACCTTTATATTTTGAAGAAGAGGTAATGCCAATTCCGGAAACCCCCCATGAATTCATGACCCAAAGAGAACGGCCTGATTTAATGACTATCGCACAGCTTGATAACTACATTTGGAAATTATCGAAGAGCGGGGCGACTACAGTAATCAGGAACCTAAAAGTCGACCTTTATCAGCGCTTTAGCTCACCCTTCACCAGCATCGTGATTATTTTCTTAGGCATACCCTTTGCGCTTAAGATGCGTAAGCGCGCTACCGGGCTCTCATCTTTAGGATTATCCATGATTATGGGTTTTCTTTTTTATGTTTTGAACGCGGTGAGTATTGCTTTTGGTAAGGCGGGGATTCTTATTCCTTTATTAAGTGCTTCTTTGCCGCAGATCCTGGCTCTTATCTTCAGCCTTTATTTTATTTTTACCCTGCCCTGATTTTCTTCCAGGTATATTCGCGGTACGCGATTTCCCAGGCCACAAACAATCTCATAAGGAATAGTACCGGAAAGTTTGGCTAATTCTTCTGTTGTCACTTTATTTTTACCTTGTTTTCCGATCAAAACCACTTCCTCTCCTATTCTCACTGCTAAATTTCCCACATCCACCATAATCTGGTCCATGCATATCCGCCCGCTGATTTTAAAGCGCCTGCCCCTGATTAAAACCGAAGCAATATTGGAGAGGTTACGCGGATAACCATCGCCGTATCCAATAGGTAAAGTAATAACTGTGGTATCATTTTGGGTAATATAGGTATGGCCATAACTAATCCCCTGGCCCTTGGGAACTTTCTTAGAATAGATAATCTTGGTCTTTAGGCTCAATACAGGTTTTAGCCTTAAGTTAACTCTTTCTGAAGGGTGTAAACCATAAATCACTAAGCCGGGCCTGACCATATTAAAATGCCCTTTTTTATACCCCAGCACACCCATGCTATTTGCGCAGTGAATTAAAGGAAAACGCATCCCTTCAATTTCCAGTTTTCTAATCAGGCGGCCAAAAAGTTCTATCTGATGCAAAGTAAATTCGCGGTTCATATCCGCAAAGGCAAAATGCGTAAATACGCCTTCGATGCGCACAAAGGCCAATCGATGAATTCTTTTGATCAGGGTTTCGGCATCATGCGCGGAAACACCGATCCTGCCCATGCCGGTATCTACTTTAATATGTAAATTAATTTTTCTTTTTAACACCCTGGCTTTTTTATTCAAGACATTGGCCAATTCCTCGCTACAGACAGTAGGGGTAAGATTATATTTAAAGAGCGCGTCGACATCGCTATCAAAAATCATTCCCAAAACTAAGATCGGTATTTTTATCTTTTCCTTGCGCAGGATTATCCCTTCATCAATCGAAGCAACTCCAAAATAATTGACTCCTAAACTGGCTAATTTTTTTGCCACCCGCACCAATCCATGGCCATAGGCATCCGCCTTCACAGTAACTAAAACCTTAGTCGCGGGCTTGAGGAACTTCTTCACCTGGGATAAATTAAAAACTAAATTGTCTAAATTAACCTCTGCCCAGGTCGGCCGGTAGCCGGTATACTGATTTTTACGCATTTTTAATTTGGCAATCTTTAGGATATAGATAGATCGGTTTTACCCCAAAACAATCGTCGATTTTTTTCTCTCTTACCCGCTCTAAACTCAAGGCGATCAAATGCCGCGGCAAGAGCCCCCAGTAATCCTTATCCAAAAATTTGCAATTTTTTAGATTCTTCTTAAAACTCTCATCATATAAATTCAAGGCATCCCCGAAAATCACACTCTTATCTCTTACCTTCTTCAAAAAATCTTTTTCGCAAAGTAACATATACGGAACAATTCTTTTCATTTCTTTGTCCTTCTTCGAATAAATGCTGCAATAAATCAGCTTTCTTTTCGCGTCAATAACAGGCATAATATATGGCGCTGTGCATTCCTCGGCATTCTTCGCCAAAATATCTAAAGTGGGAATCGCTAAAACCGGCTTTTTCAAACTCCAGGCTAATCCTTTAATCGTACTTAAGCCAACGCGTAAACCCGTAAATGAACCCGGGCCCACCCCGCAGGCAAAATAATCAATCTGAGAAATTTTCCAGGAGAGTGCTTCTAGAACACGCTTAATTGTCACCAGCAGTAAAGCAGACTGCAATTTACCCAGGTCAAAATTATATTCGTAAATTTTCTCATTATCATAAGCCCCAAGGCAAAGAAATTTAGTAGTAGTATCAATCGCTAAAATTTTCATAGGACCGTTTCCTTCTATCTAATTATACCATAACCGGTTATGATGGAACTGTCCCCAATTTTCTCAACAATTTCTCATAACCTTTACCAAGCGCGCTAAATTTAAAAACGCGCTTATTTTCACTTTTTATCGAGATCTCTACTTTCAGGTATTCTTTTGGCAGAAAGCCTTTTAACCTCTCTGCCCATTCAATTACAGCAATCCCATCTGAATAAAGATATTCTTCGTAACCTAGTGCCAAAATGTCAGCCTCGCCTCTTAATCTGTAAAGATCGAAATGATACAAGGGAATTTTCGCTAGCGGATACTGGCGAATCAAGACAAAAGACGGGCTGATAATATCCTGCTCTCGTAACCCAAGCCCAGTAGCTATTCCTTTAGTAAGAACAGTTTTTCCGCTTCCCAAATTACCGAATAGGCAAATAATATCCGCTGGCTTTAAATTTTTGGCAATTGCCTTTCCTAAACGTAAAGTATCATTAATGCTCACTGAAACGATCCGCATCTTATTTTCCTTCAAAAATGCCTATACCCCTTAGGAGTGATATTTTTTTCTTTCCCGTTACGGTCAATTAGTTTCAAGCCATACTTTTCTTTTACGATTTCTCCTATCGCCCTAAAATTACGGGCACGCTTATCGCGAAAAATTCTTTCTGCTTGCGCTGGCGAAGCTGTAAAAAGCAGCTCGAAATCCTCTCCCGAAGTCAAAGCATCATTTAAACCTTGAGCAGCTCTGCTTACTGGGATTCTCTGCGCAAAAATTACCGCGCCCAATTTACTTAATTTTAAAATATGCTTTAGATCCTGAATCAGGCCGTCTGAAATATCAATCATAGAATTAATCTGAAAGTTTTCAACGAGAAAACGCGCTTCTTTTAAACGCGGAGTAAATTTCAGGTGCTTTCCGGATATAGAACCTCCCAAGCTTCCAGTGACAAAAATAATGTCATTCTCCCTAGCACCGCTCCTGAGCACCAAATACTTCTGCTCTACTAATCCCAACATAGATACATCAATAGTTAATTGAGGCGCCTGGCTTAAATCGCCGCCTACGATATTGATCCGGTATTTAACAGCTACCTCAGACATGCCTTTAAAAAGCCGATCGACAAATTTAAGCGAGGTTTTTTTCGGTAAGCCCAAAGAAACCAAGCAATGTTGCGGCAAGCCTGCGCATGCGGCAATATCACTAATTGATACGGCAATAGCCTTCCTGCCGATAAGATAGGGATTTTCCTGCTTACAAAAATCCACACCCTCAACTAACATGTCACAGGTAAAAAGCTGATAATTATCTTTGTTGAACTTTAATACCGCGCAATCATCACCTGACCCCTTAACTACTAAAGAATTAGTTCTGATGCGCTGCCTGAAACGCTCGATTAATCCAAATTCTCCTATTCTGCTAATTAACATCTTATTTCCCTAATATTTTTTTGATATTCTTAATATATGGCGGCCGGACGATGCCTTTATCCGTAATGATTGCCGTAATCAAATCGTGCGGGGTAACGTCAAAAGCCGGATTATAAACCTTTACCCCTTTTGGCGCAATCGACCGCTGAGAAAAAAGACTAATAATTTCCCTGCTGTCTCTTTGTTCAATGGGAATTTTACTGCCATCTTTAATCCTTAGATCAAAAGTTGAATCCGGAGCCGCGATAAAAAAAGGAATTTTGTGGTAATGGCACAATACCGCCAAGTTATATGTCCCGATCTTATTGGCCGTATCGCCGTTAGCGGCGATCCGGTCAGCACCGGCAATTACCTTTTCAACTTTCCCCTGCTGCATCAAAAAAGCAGCCATATTATCGCAGATCAAAGTCACATCAATACCTTTTTTCTGCAATTCCCAGCAGGTTAAGCGTGCCCCCTGCAAAAGCGGCCGGGTTTCGCAGGCATAAACCTTTAAACGTTTTTTTTCTTCCTGAGCGCGATAAATAACGCCTAATGCCGTGCCATAATCAATAGTTGCCAGTATTCCGGCATTACAGATAGTCAAGACGCTATCCTTATCTTTAAAAAGCTTGCTTCCGTAAAAACCAATTTTACGGCAGGCTACCCTGTCTTCTTCAATGATTTTTTTTGCCTCCTGAAAAAGTAATTCTTTAATCATAAAAATTGGTTTGTGCTTGTTTAAAAACGCGATACTCGACATTCTTTCGATTCCCCAGAAAAGATTTCTTGCGGTTGGCCTTGAAGAAGCTAAATATCTGGATACTTTTTCTAGATCCTTTGAAAAGGTACAAAAAT
>JAQUNE010000114.1 GCA_028717765.1 Candidatus Omnitrophota bacterium
TTTAATTACAGTGAAAGACAAGCCAGTAGAGCTTACCTCAAAAGAATTCGAGCTCTTAAAGCTATTGATCAAAGTAAACGGCCGAGTTTTATCCCGGGATTATTTATTAGATACGATTTGGGGATTTGACCACGCTATGGAAATTCAGACCCGTACTGTAGACGTGCATATCAGGACTTTACGCAAGAAATTAAGAACCGAGGCAAAGCGCGTGATTACCGTAAAAAATTACGGATATAGGTTCGAAGCCCAAGACTAAGATGATATTTTTTAAGAAAAATAAGATTAAAGAAATGTCTAGGTTGATCGAGCAGCTGAATGAAAAAATCATCTTGCTGGAAAGAGAAAATAATAAAGCCCAGGCAATTTTGAGCAGCATGATTGAAGGAGTTGTAGTTGTTACTAAAGATACCAGGATAGTTTCTCTTAACCCTACAGTAGAAAAAATATTCGGCATTCAGGCCAAAGCAGCAGAAGGAAGATTTTTTCTGGAAGCGATCCGCAATAACGATATTTCCGAATTGATCAATAATGTACTAGAAAAAGGGGAATTTGTTTCTAAGGAAATTTCTACAGTTTGGCCTTTGCAGAAGGTTTTTCAGATTAATGCTGCGCCGATTATTGAAAATAACCTGATAAACGGTTGTTTACTGGTCATACATGATATTACTGAGATCCGGAAGTTAGAAACTATGCGCCGAGATTTTGTGGCGAATGTCTCTCATGAATTAAAAACCCCGCTTACCTCTATTAAGGGGTTTGTAGAAACTTTACTCGAGGGGGCATTGGATGATAAAGAAAATAGCCGGCACTTTTTACAGATTATCCAAAATCACGTAAACCGCTTGGATAATCTTACTAATGACTTGTTGACGTTATCGTACGCAGAGTCAAAGCAGGCTGAATTAGAGATTAAGCCCGTTAATTTGAAAGAATTGACTGACCAGGTTTTATTGGGGTTCCAATCCAGGATCAAGGGAAAAATTATTAGTGTTAGGAATGAATTATTTTCAGAATTAGTTATAAAGTTAGATAAAGATAAGATCGAACAGGTATTAACTAATTTGATTGATAATGCGCTTAAATTTAACCGGGAAAAAGGCTGGATCAGGGTCTATAGCGAAGATATGCATAATAGAATAAAAATTTGCGTAGAAGATTCCGGTTCAGGGATCCCAGAGAAAGATCTCTCGCGTATCTTTGAACGTTTTTATCGTGTGGATAAGGCGCGCTCGCGGGAACTCGGAGGGACCGGCTTAGGGCTCTCGATTGTAAAACATATTGTTGAGTTGCATGGCGGCAATGTTGGCGTAGAAAGCACAGAAGGATTAGGATCAAAATTCTACTTTATTTTGCCAAAAGGTGAGTAATCAGGAGAGGCGCGTATGAAGAAGTGCCCTTATTGTGCGGAAGAAATTCAAGATCAGGCAATTAAATGTAAACATTGCGGTTCAATGTTAGAAAATAAGCCGCATGAAAAATGGTATTTTAAAACCTCCGTCTTAATACTCGCCATTCTTTCCGTTGGGCCATTAGCCTTACCCTTAGTCTGGTTTAATCCGCGCTACAGCAGAATAACCAAGGTTATTATCAGCGTTCTTACGCTGATCGTCACTTACTACTCAATAGTCCTCGTCAGTAAATCCCTCAAGGAGATCAATAGTTATTATCAGCAGATCTTTAATCAGTTGTAAGTAAGCCCATCATTTTTTCTCAGTAATTTCTCTTACAAATCATTTTACCCAGATTTTACCTTCCCTTGAAGCAGATTTAACGCCCTTCCGTTATACTTTCATTGAATAAAATAATACGAAAAGGAGGTTAAGGAAAAATGAAAATACTAAAAAAAGTAATTAAAAAAATTATCAAATATATCCAAAGGATAATAGAAGAAGAAAATAGGATTATGGGTATATACGTTGAACAATTTGTTTAGCTTTTTTAAAGTAGGAGATTAAATAATGAAAAATGGAAAGAAGGCAATCGTAATTGAGGATGACCAGGATATCAACGAGCTGATCGCTTATAACCTAAAAAAGGAAGGTTTTTCTGTTGAACAGTTCTATAACGGCCTGGAAGCAAAGAATCGTTTAAAGCATGAGCATTTTAATTTTGTGATTTTGGACATTATGCTTCCCGGCGTAGATGGTTTTGATATCTGTAAAGATTTTAAAGGCAGCCAGGAATCGGCAAAGACCTTTTTGATTGTCGTGAGCGCTAAAGTTGATTATCAGGACAAGCTTTACGCACATCTTTTAGGTGCTGACTATTATATCACTAAGCCTTTTAGTATCAGCGCGCTGATCAATGTAATAAGAGAGCTTGATGAGGCAATGAATAGGGAGTTTGTGGTAAAACTTTGATTTTTGGATTTTTACCTATATTTTACATTCCTTTGAAACAAACTTAATACAAATAAATTAAAATAGCAATGTTGCTTTTAGATAATCACATGATCATAGTCGAAAGAGAGGGGGTGAAATGTTTAGAATGCAGGCTATATCAAGTATACGTAGGGATTTTATCGCAACGCATTTACGTACGCAGATAAATAGTTTACGCGGAGTTTTAGATAATATTGAAAATGATGATGCGGTTGATTGCGATTATACTCTTCAATCCCTGAAGGAAATAGAAAATAATTTGCGTCAGGCAAGAAAGATATGTGAAGAAGGATAAGGCAATTTAAACAAAGGAGAAGAAGAATGAAAAGGTTTTTAAGCACAATTGTATTAGGAGGGTTTTTTGTATTTAATTTAGTGATGGGCTATGCTTATGCTGGTGAAGTTGATCTTTTACTGCAGAAGCTCGTGGAAAAAGGAGTATTAAGCGCAGGTGAAGCGCAACAGATTGGGACAGAAACAAAAGAGCAGGTAAAAAAGGAGATTGCCGAAGGAAAATATTCTTCTTTACCGGCTTGGGTACAAAATACAAAACTAAAGGGTGATTTTAGGCTAAGGTATGAATGGGATAAAGACAAAGCCCAGCGGGATAATTCAAGGGCAAGAATCAGGGTGCGTTTAGGCGTTGAATCTAAAATCAATAATAAATTGAAGATGGCCGTGGGCATAGCCCCTGGTAAGCCAAGCGATCCCCGCTCAAGGAACGTGACACTCGGCGGAGATAACTCGAGCTCAACCTTAAATACCGAAGGTGCCGCAAAGCAGGTTATTTTAGATTATGCTTATGCAGAATATGCCCCGTTTAGCTGGGCAACGCTTTTTGGCGGAAAATTCCAGAATCCTCTTTGGCGCCCGCATGATGCATTCTGGAAAGGCGATATTACCCCTGAAGGCGGAGCGGCTAATGTTAGCTACAAGCTTAATTCCAAGGTGGGTTTATTTTTGAACGAGATGTTTTTTGTCTTAAAGAATGATTCAAGAACGGATAACCGTCCATATATGAACGTTCTACAGCCGGGCTTAGATTTGGCGATCAATGATAAATTAAGCTTGAGAGCAGCGCTTTCAAATAATATTTTTATGGGCATAAAAAGCAGGCCTCCGTTTGCAAATAGTTCAGCAAGCAATACGAGGGATAGTGCTGGAAACTTGAAATATAATTATAATTCTATTCAGCCGGCCCTTGAATTAAGTATGAAAGAACCCCTTGCTCATGTATTGCCGTCAATAAATTTGCCTTATGCGGCAATATTTGGCGATTACGTTTATAACTACAGCAAAAATACCCGCGGTGAAAGTCAACCAGCGAGAGGCGGTTATCAGTGTGGATTAAAATTTGGTAATGAGAAAGTAAACGATTGGGGCCAATGGCAAGGCAAGCTTGTTTATTCCAAATTAAGCCGGGACTGCTGGCCGGATGTATTTACCGATTCCGATAGGTACGGCGGAAAGACCAATTCGCAAGCATGGGAATCCATCTTATCATATGGGTTAGGCAAGAATACATGGTTAGAACTTGATTACTATTACGCCACCAGTTTGATTCAGGCTACAAATTTAGGTAAAGCTCCTGCGCATGTTCTACAAGTTGACTGGAATATGAAATTCTGACAATAATAATAAGGGAGGATGAAAAAATGAAAGTTTTAGGTAAAGTATTAACTCTGGTGTTCGTGATGCTCGGCCTGACGATTCCGTGTTATGCGGAAAAGATAGTAGTAGAGGGCTCGACCACTGTTTTGCCTATTGCTCAAAAGGCAGCCGAGGTATTTATGAACAACAATCCTGGATCTGACATTTCAATACGCGGCGGCGGTTCAGGAGTAGGTGTTGCTTCTTTAATTGATAAAAACTGCGATATTGCTGATTCTTCTCGCCCGATGAAAGATACGGAATATGATAAAGCAGCCGCTAATGGTGTGTCCGCAAAAGCAAATATAATTGCAATGGACGGGATTTGCGTTATTGTGCATCCGTCAAATAATGTGAGTGCATTAAGCAAGAAGCAGATTAAAGATATCTATTCCGGAGCAATTTCAAACTGGCAAAAGTTAGGCGGGCCAGATGAAAAAATCGTGGTCATTTCACGCGACAGCTCAAGTGGAACTTTTGAGGCCTTCGGTCTTCTTGCTCTCGATGGCGCAAAGGTGCGAGCAGACGCTCTCTTGCAGGCATCGAACCAGGCAGTCGCTTCTACCGTAGCTAGCACCCCTGGTGCAATTGGTTACGTGGGATTGGGTTATGTAACCTCGTCGGTTAAAGCAGTTGATGTTGATGGTGTTAAGGCATCCAAGGAGACCGTATTAACCGGCAAATACCAGCTTGGTAGACCTTTATTTATGTATACCAACGGCGAGCCTAAAGGGTTAACAAAACAATATATCGATTATATATTAAGCCAGGAAGGCCAGAAGTTAGTCGAAGGCGAAGGATTTGTAGGGTTAAAGTAAAAATCAGGAGTTTACTCATTTTGCCCTATAACCGCGGCAGACTGATGGGGTCTGCCGCGGTCCTTTCGCAGAAAGCGAAACACCCGCGCAATTTTCCTACGAGGGAACACGGCCGCAATTCCGATTAGCGCCGGGTG
>JAQUNE010000115.1 GCA_028717765.1 Candidatus Omnitrophota bacterium
GCGGGACAAATTTTATCCTTTATAAAGGCTGGGGCGCAAAGCTAGAGCGGGCGTTAATTAATTTTATGCTCGATTTGCATACGAGAAAACACGGCTACACGGAAATTTTTCCGCCATTTTTGGTTAATCGCGCTTCTATGACCGGTACTGGACAACTGCCGAAGTTAGAGGAAGATATGTACCGTCTTAAGGACGATGATTTATTCCTTATCCCCACTGCCGAGGTTCCGGTAACGAATATTTTTCGCGATGAAGTCTTGGATGAAGAAAAATTGCCAATTTTTTACACTGCTTATACTGCTTGTTTTAGAAGAGAGGCAGGTTCATACGGAAAAGATACTAAGGGCCTGACGCGTGTACATCAATTTGATAAGGTGGAGATGGTAAAATTTGTCCAGCCGGAAACTTCCTATGATGAGCTAGAAAAATTAGTTGGTAATGCCGAGGAAGTATTGCAGGCGCTGGGATTGTCATATCGCGTAGTAATGCTAGCAACGCAGGATCTAAGTTTTGCTGCCAGTAAGTGCTATGATTTAGAGGCTTATGCCGCGGGGGTAGATAAGTGGTTGGAGGTTTCCAGTTGTAGTAATTTTGAGGATTTTCAGGCCCGCCGGGCAAATATCAGGTTCAAGAATAAGAGTACCAAGAAATCAGGCTTTGTGCATACCCTAAATGGTTCTGGCGTTGCCTTGGCACGCACGGTAATCTGCATTTTGGAAAATTATCAACAAGCTGATGGTTCAGTGATTATCCCTGAAGTTTTAAGGCCATATTTAAATGAAGAAGAAAGAATTACTCCTTAAAGAGAAATTAAAAAAAGATTTCCCTAATCTAGACGACAACTTTGGCGCCAAGCCTAAGTTTGCCGCCTTCTCCGGAAAGCTTTTCGGGGTGATTAAATTTATTTTGGGGATATGCCTATTGCCTTTTATTTATTCGGCAACCACAGCTTTTCTTGCTGAATTTTCTAAGGTTGAATTTCCTCTACAGAATTATTTTTGGTATGGCATCAGCAGTTTCCTGGTAATTTATCTTTTTATCTGGGAGCCGGTGATCATTTATACTAAGGGGCAGAGGATATTAGAGGTAATTTTTACTTTTTTTAGGCCTTTAGTCCGTGTGGCGCCGTTTCTCCTGCCGATTTATTTTATTATTCTGATGATCGCCTATGGGATAGCATCCTTTTTTAGCCAATCGCAGGAGTTGACAAACTTTTTTGTTTTTCTTTTTGGCTTTAGCATGGCCTTTCATCTGGTTTTTAGCGCTAAGACATTACGTACTAAACAGGATGACTTTTTAAGGGCAAATTACATCTTTGGGCTTTCTTTTCTTTATTTGATTAATTTAATGCTGTTATCTTTTCTTTTTAGCTTTATTTTCCTTAAATTTTCCTTTGTGCATTTCTGTAATACTTCCTACCAATCCGCGGGTGGCATCTTTAGCGCCATCTTTAGCCAGTTATTTGTGAACAAATAATCCTTTATACTTTCGCGGCCTAAAACTCCGGCCTTAACGGCTTTGAATGAATTGTAGCCGCTCAAGTATTTCGCTAAAACCTTAGGCTTTAGCCCGAGCTCAATTTTGTCTGGTTGACAAGCTTTTACTTTGATGATAAGATTTAATCTCGAGTGATTTAGGGGTATTTTGGTGGGGTGCCAGAGTGGTCGAATGGGCCTGTCTTGAAAACAGGTGAGCTGCAAGGCTCCGTGAGTTCGAATCCCACCCCCACCGTTGATCTTGGAGAGTTGGCTGAGTGGTCGAAAGCGGCGGTCTCGAAAACCGTTGTCGTCGTAAGATGACCGGAGGTTCAAATCCTCCACTCTCCGTAAGAATTTTCCGTCAAGGAAAATTCTTACGGCACTCAAGCGAGCGTTAAACGGGCCGACAAGGCCCGTAGCGAGCGGAGTGCCTTCATATCGATTAGAGAATTTATATTTGGAGAGGTGCCGGAGCGGTCGAACGGGCATGTCTGGAGAACATGTGAGCCGTAAGGTTCCCAGGGTTCGAATCCCTGCCTCTCCGCCATATTGTAAATGAGGTACCTTCAAGGAGCCCCCTATAGGGGGCTCCTTGAGTTAGCTCCGTTTACAACATGGCGGTGCGTTTACCGTAAAATTCGAACTATTTTTCAATACGCGCAAGAGTAAATATTAATCCCCTCGGCTATACCAGTTTCTTTCAATTCATAAGATTACTACAGCAATAACCTTTAGTTAATTAGTTTGTAGCCCGGGAAAAAACCTTGACATAATCGTGGGGGGGCGGCATACTATTAACAGAAATAGTTTTAAGGTAGTCCCTTGTCGCAGTGTGTGATAAATAGCGGCTTAGGATGTCTGTCCTGGCACGGCATCTGGACAGGCCAGGTAATTTTCAAAGAGCGAAAATTCGGGAGGCGAATATGCAGAAGAAGAAAAAGAAGGAATGGCTAAGGCCGATGCTGACGGTGTTAGTGAGAGGAGATAAGGAGGAAGGGGTATTGCAGGGTTGCAAAGTGGGGTGGCGCGCGGGGTGGTCTGAAGGCGGCCCGATGCATAAGGACAACTGGTGTGGTGCGTTTTACGAGGCCACGGGGTGCCATGAGTGTGTCAGTTTACTACTTTCCTAGCTCTTGTTCTCTTGGGATTTGGTTCTTGGGATAATCGTGATGAGGCATCTGGGGCTGAATAAGCCAGATGTGTTTGACTTAGGCTACCCGCCAGTTAAACAATATGCGGTAAACTTAGATTACTTTTGAAAAATAGTTCGAATGGTGCGGTAAACGCACCGTAATTAACAGGGAACAATAAATGAAAATCCGATTATTTGGATTACTACATTTTAAAGCAGGTGAGCATTCCGCCGAAAATTTATCGGTAAAGAATTCGCAAGAACAAATTTACATTTACGTAAATAATGCGATTAATCTATCTAATTCTCTGCAGCTACAAGGCATTGAATTCACCTTGTTGACAAACATTAAAAGCGCCGTAGAGAAAATCGTTAGGCTCGAAGGCAAAACACTGCAGGTTATAGAAATTCCATTTTTCACCAAAGTTCCTCATGGAATAAAATTTTATTCTGCGTATTTCAAGTTAGATGTTTTTCGCTACCTAGCATCACTAAGCGATGAATATGTTGGGCTGTGCGACTTAGACATGGTATGTATCAACGGTTTACCTCTTTGTTTTGCCAATAATATAGAAAGCCGAATTCCCATGTTTTATGACATTTCGGATCAAGTCATTCCAGCACATGGACACGAGGTAATTATTCAGGATTTAGAATCGATCCATCATCTTAAAAGTGAAGGAAGATGGTCAGGCGGAGAATTCATCTCTGGAACTCCGGATTTTTTTGCAACCCTTACAGCAGAGATCGATAAAATATATGACAACTATTTAAATGTGGTCAAAAAAATTCATTTTGTAGGTGATGAAGCCATAACCTCGTCAGCTTTAGAAATAATAAGAAAGAAAGGGGCATATATTGCTGATGCAGGGGCCTTGGGAATTGTGGGAAGATATTATTGTAATGTCCATATCTTACATCCTCAGAAGCCATTTAAGTATTTTGAGAAGTGTTTCCTTCTGCACCTACCTGTAGATAAATTTTTCCTTGTCAAGATGGCAAGAAAAGCATCATTTGAGCCAGCTGCTTTCAAAAGGCAATATTGGGTTTATAGAAATTCCCCAGTAATAATATTTAAGAATATAGTTAAAGAAATATTAAGAATATTTATACCTAAGAAAAAAGTGTACAGTAATATTCCGTAGGAGTAGAATATGGCAAATTTTTCTTTTGATATTGTTTCTGAGGTTGACCTGCAGGAAATGGATAACGCGGTAAACCAGGCGAATAAAGAATTATCCCAACGCTATGATTTTAAGAATAGCAAGGCATCCATTAATTACGACCGTGATGAGAAGAAGATTACCCTGGTTGCAGATGACGATTTTAAATTACGCGCGCTTACCGATATTTTGGCCACTCGGATGGCGAAAAGGAACATTTCTCGTAAATCCCTTAAATTCAATGATCCGGAAAAGGCATTTGAAGGGTATCTGCGTCAAGTAGCAGAAATTTGTTCGGGTATTGATAAGGAAAAGGCAAAAGAGCTGGTAGGTATTATCAAAAAGCTCGGTTTAAAAGTACAAACACAGATCGAGGGTGAAAAGATCAAGGTAAGCTCTCCAAAGAAAGATGAATTACAGGCAGTAATCGCGCATCTTAGGGGGCTGGATTTTTCTTTACCGCTTAGTTTTTGCAATTATCGTTGAATAGGAACAAAGAGGAGGATTGATGAAAAAGGAAATAATAGCCGTAGTTTTTTTATTAACCGTTAGTTTTCCTCACTTGATTTTCGCGGAAAAAATAGTTTTAAATTCCGGTACTACAGTTGAAGGAAAAATTATTGAAAAAAATGAAGAAGGTGTTACTGTTGATGTTGAAGGGACTGCCAGTACTTATCCCTATAAAGAAATCGCAAAAATTGACGATTCTTCTATCGGTATGTTTAATATTAGTACGCCAGAAGCCCAAGAAGCCCAGAAAAATTTGGATTTGGGGATTTCTCAATTTGAAAAAGGCGAATATCGCCAGGCAATCGTTAATTATACTAAAGCCATAGACATTGTCCCGGATTTGCCGCAGGCGTATTTTGACAGGGGCCTGGCTTATTTTAGAGACGGCAATTTGGACGAAGCAATCGCTGATTACAGTAAGGCAATAGAAATTAATCCTAATTATTCAGAAGCCTTTGCCAACCGGGGTAGCGCGTATTATTTTAAAAATGACCTTAACAAAGCCCTTGTGGATTTTAACAGTGCGATTAAAATTGAACCCAAGAACGCTTTACTCTATGGTCAACATTCCGGCGTGCTCATTGAAATGGGTAAGTATGAAGAAGCGATCGCGGATTTAAATAAGGCCCTGGAGCTGGATCCTAACCTCGGCGAAGCCTATGTAAATTTAGCGGTGGTAAAAGATCGGAAGAGC
>JAQUNE010000116.1 GCA_028717765.1 Candidatus Omnitrophota bacterium
ATTCCAGATGAAATTCTATTACTTTCTCCGCATATCATAAATCAGATTGCCAAATTAAAAGAAGGGGTTTTGAATGCTGATTCAGAGAGCCTGGATTTGGAAGAAACCTTGATTGCCCTTTCGATCAGTGCTACTACCAACCATACTGCTGAATTAGCAATGAATAAGCTAGTCGAATTAAGGACCTGCGAGGTGCACCTGACGCATATCCCTACTCCGGGAGATGAGGTGGGCTTAAAGAGATTGGGCGTAAATCTTACCAGTGATGGAAAATTTTCTTCCCGTAATCTCTTCGTGACCTAATATTCAAGGATTATTTTATGGCTGTACGGATAAAATTTTTAGGCGGTACCAGGACTGTTACAGGGTCTTCGCATCAGATCTTGACAGAAAAATCCGAGGTTTTGCTGGATGCCGGATTATTCCAGGGCCGGCGTGATCAGTCCTATGAGATCAACACCACCTTTGATTATAATCCCCATAAAATTAATGCCTTGATCCTTTCCCATGCGCATATCGACCATTGCGGGAATCTTCCCAGCCTGATCAAAAAGGGGTTGCGTTCTAAAATTTATGCTACTTCCGCAACAAAAGACCTCTGTAAATTAATGCTCGAGGATTCTGGTAAGATCCAGGAAGAAGACATAAAATACGTCAATAAAATTAACAGGCGGCTGGGATTGGCTTTACGGAAACCGCTTTATACCAGCAAAGAGGCAAGTAAGGCAGTAAAAAAAATCCATCCGGTTTCTTACGGCCAGAGGATCTGTGTGACCAGCGATATTTTTGTTACTCTTTTTGATGCCGGGCATATTTTAGGCTCATCACTTATCTTTTTAGAGATAAAAGATGTTTTTAAAACCATTCGCCTGGGGTATGCGGTAGATTTAGGGAGGAAGGGTTTACCGATCTTAAATGACCCGGATAAGCTTAAAGGATTGGATTATTTGATTCTAGAGAGCACCTATGGCGGAAGGCTGCATGCGCCTATCGAAGAAGCAAAAGTTAAGCTACAAGAAATTATTAATCGTACGGTATCTAGAAAAGGAAAAATCCTCATTCCTTCGTTTACCCTGGAGCGTACGCAGGAGGTAATTTATTTTTTAAACGAACTCTTAAAAGAAAAGGCGATTCCAGAGATGCCGGTGTATGTTGATAGCCCTTTAGCCAGCGATATTACGGAAGCTTTTCAGTGCCACTTGGATTACATGGATCAAAAGACCTGTCAGGCAATTAACAGGGGGGATAATCCTTTCGAGTTTTTAAATCTTAAGTTTATCCGCGACCAAAATGAATCCAAGGCTTTGAATAATGATAAACGCCCAATGATTATTATTGCCGGCTCAGGAATGTGCGAATCCGGAAGGATTTTGCATCATCTAAAAAATAATATTGAAGATTCCCGTAATACTGTGCTGGTTGTGGGTTTTATGGCCCGCGATACTTTAGGCAGGAGAATCGTGGATAAAGAACGTTTTGTAAAGATTTTCGGAGTAGAATACGAATTGAATGCCGAAGTTGCGGTGATTAATGCCTTTTCCGGCCATGCCGATAAAAATGAATTACTGGAATTTGTTTCCGCGTGCCTGCCACTGAAGCGTATTTTTCTGGTGCATGGAGAAGAAGAGCAGTTGCATTTATTATCCGAATCGCTCACCCAGATGGGGCTAAATGCCTACATTCCTTCCAAAGGTGAAGAAGTCTTGCTAGAATAACAATTCTGTGGTATCATTGCTAAACGAAAATAATAACAATTCAAGGAGGCAACTAAAATGGCTGGTGGATTTTCAACCCCAAAGAAAGACGAAGCATTAAAAGTATCAGGTGGACAAAAAGTAAAAACCGGGCAGATCCTTTGTAGAGGTATTAATACCTATAAACCAGGATTAAATGTAAGGGGCTCAGGCACCATCTTTGCCTTATGTTCAGGCAAGGTTGTTTTTTCCCGGAAAAAAACCCCTCATGGTAGATTTAGGACCTTTATCAATATTACTCCTACCGAGGCTGTTTCCAAAGAAAAATGACGCAAGCGGATAGCTTATTAAGTAAAGCCAAAAGCTATTCTTCCCAGAAATATACTTTAAGTATTATCGGCACAGTTTACCTTCTGGCACTGTTGCTTCTTTTTGTTGGTTTAGGCCTTTCAAAAACACTTGAAGAATCCCTCTTTAAAATTTTGGTAAATCCTTTAGTAGTTTTACCGGTATACCTGCTGGTTATCTCCTTGATTTATTATCTTTTTGACCTTCCGCTAAATTTTTACGGCTCATTCATCTTAGAGCATAAATTTGCTTTATCGAAACAAAAAATCAGCAATTGGATATCTGATCAGATTAAATCGGGGATAATTTCTTATATTATTGCTTTGATACTGATCGGGGCATTTTATTATATAATTTCCCGCAACCCGCATTCCTGGTGGTTGATTATTTCGTTTTTCTGGATTTTTTTCAGTTTGATCCTGGCAAGGCTTACTCCCATAATCATCATCCCTTTATTTTTTAAATACAAGAAGCTCAGTGATGAAGATCTACGTAGCCGGATCATGAATTTAGCGCAGAAAATGAAAGTAAAAATTTTGGATTGTTTCGAAATCGATTTTAGTAAAAAAACACTAAAAGCCAATGCCGCGTTTGTGGGAATGGGTAAAACCAGGAGGGTGATTTTAGCCGATACTTTAAAGGATAAATACAGCGTTGATGAAATTGAGGTAATTTTAGCGCATGAATTCGCCCATTACCGGCTAAAACATCTTTGGAAACTTCTCTTATTTAATTCTGCGGTGACGATTATCCTTTTTTACCTAATTTTTAAAACTAGCAGCCTGGCCTTAAGTTTTTTTGGCTTAAATTCTCTTTCGGAGTTTGCCGCGCTACCGCTGATGCTGATTTATTTTCTGCTTTTTGGCCTGATTACTCAGCCGCTAGGGAATTTCTTGAGCAGGAAATTAGAAAAAAATGCCGATAAAATGGCGCTGGAGGTTACCGGTAAGAAAGAGGCATTTATTTCAATGATGAATAAGCTTGCTGATCAGAACCTCGCTGATAGAAAACCCCATCCCTTGATCAAGTTTTTCTTCTTTGACCACCCGCCGATTGATGAACGAATAGAAATAGTAAAATGATCTTTAATTATTCTGTAGAAATTCTAATAAGGTTTGCGCAGCGCGGCAACTGGCGCCTTTTTCGCCAAGCGAAATCTTAATTTGAGCGAGGTCATTTTTCATTTGTTCCAGGCGGGAAGGATTTTGCAGGATTTTTAAAACGTTGGATGCGATTTTTTTAGGCCGAGCCCCAAATTGAATAAATTCCGGAATAATTTTTTTCTGCGCTACAATATTTACCATTCCAATATAAGGAACTCTTACCTGTGGCCGATAAAGCAAATAATTTAACCAATTCATCCGGTAAATAATCACGAAAGCCTTTTGCATAATTGCTGTTTCTAAAGTAGCGGTACCGGATGCGACCAAGGCAAAATCCGCGATATTTAAGCAATCGTAAGTTTTCCCCTCAATAATTTTTAAATTAAAGTTAAATTTATCAGTGAATTTACGGTAAATTTCCCAGTCTACCTGTGTGGATTTAGCAATTACTATCTGTAAGCCGGGTTTATACTGAGAGATAATTTCGCCAGTTTTTAACATTATCGGCAGGATTTTCTCGATTTCTTGTTTACGTGACCCAGGCAAAAGTGCAAGAGTTATTTTAGATTCAGATAAACCAAGGGCTTTAGAAAATTCATTCTTTTCCATTGAAGGCCGTACAATATCTAATAGGGGGTGGCCAGTAAATTTGACTTCCATTCCATGTTTTTTGTAAAATTCCTCTTCAAATTTAAAAAGCACAATTATTTGCCGGATATATTTTTTGATTGTTTTAATCCTTCCGGAGCGAGAAGCCCAAACTTGGGGGCTGATGTAATAAATTACCGGGCGCGTATTATTGATTTCTTTGGCTAATCTTAAATTGAACCCGGAGAAATCAACTAAAATTACGGCATCTGGTTTTGTAGCCTCGATTTTTTCTAAAACGGCCCTTTTCAATTGAAAAAATTTTGGTAATTTTTTTAGAACATCGAAAAATCCAATCACCGAGAGCTCTTTAATATCGTAGAAGACCTCTGCGCCCGCCTGGCGCAAAAGTTGGCCGCCTACAGCGGAAATTTTAATCTCCGGATTAATTTTTAAAATTTCTTTGGCTAGGTTTGCGGCATTTAAATCGCCAGAAGCTTCTCCGCAGACAATTAGGATATGTTTAGGCATTATTTTTCCAGATTTGTTTTTGGATCTTTAAAGCAACTGCGAGCGCATCCCTGGCTACGGGCCCGGAAACCAGCGGTTCTTTATGTGTAAGAACGCAGTCAATAAAGGATTGTAGTTCTTTTTGCAGGGGTTGTTCTTTTTCAATCGGAAGGTCCTTTTTAGTGATTGTTTGGCCGTTTCTTGTGTAGATTACTGCTTTTGCTTCTTTGTAATCTAACGAGATATAGGTATTTTCTTGAAAAATCCTGATTTTACGCATAAATTCATCTGAGACACGGCTGGCAGTAAGATTAGCCACACAGCCGTTGGTAAAGGTAATCCTGGTATTGGCAATATCCTCGAATTGCGTTAAAACATTTATTCCTACCGAATCAATTTTCTTAATTTTTGCAGGCACTAATCCCAGGATAATATCGATATCGTGAATCATAATATCCAATACCGCGCCGACATCAAGAGAGCGGTTAGGGAAAGGGCTTAATCTGTGGCATTCGATAAATTTCGGATGAAGAATTAGTTCCTTTGTGGCGGAAAATGCAGAATTAAACCTTTCGATGTGGCCGACCTGCAGAATAAGATTGCGTTTCTTGGCAATTTCTATCAGCG
>JAQUNE010000117.1 GCA_028717765.1 Candidatus Omnitrophota bacterium
GAACCGAAATTTGTGATTAGCTGCGGGGATTGCGCTTTAAATGGGGGTGTTTTTCAAGATTCCTACTATGTTGAAGGCGCGCTAAAGGATCTATTGCCTGTAGTCTTGCATATTCCAGGTTGTCCGCCAAGCCCCATGGCAATCATTAGCGCTTTACTTAGGTTTCTAAAGCAAAAAAAAGAACATAATTTAACTTGACAAAGGCGAAAAAAGTGCTACACTTAGACTCGTAGTAAATAAAGGATTAGAAGGTTTCTGCCGCAAGGTTACAATTCTAACCTTGCGTTTTTTGTTTCTAGCTGTTTATTTACTATAATTTTAGGGAAAAGGAGGAAGTAAATAAATGGCAAGAGGTAAAGTGAAATGGTTCTCGAACCAAAAGGGTTACGGATTTATTACCCCAGTTGATTCAGGCAGTGATGTATTTGTGCATCATAGTGCAATTCAAGGTGAAGGTTATAAATCTTTGGACGAAGGGCAAGAAGTTGAGTTTGAAATTGAAAAAGGCCCCAAGGGTGACCAAGCTACTAAAGTAGTGAAGTTGTAACCTAGAAAAACAATCAAATGCCCGGTTCCTTTTACGGAGCCGGGCATTTTTTTCACAAAGGAGGGTTTAAATGCACACAGGAAAAATCAAGAAAATAGTACGCGAAAGAGGCTTTGGCTTCATTAGCGACAGCGATGGAAGAGAAGTTTTCTTTCACCAGTCAAATATCATCGATACACAAATGGACGCTTTAAAGGAAGAACAAGAAGTAGAGTTTGAGATCGAAAATTCTCCTAAAGGCCCACGCGCAATCAACGTAAAGGTAAAAGCTTAATACCTAAGCGTGAAAATAGCTCTTATTGAACCTACCGCCACAGAGGCAACTGTATATAGTAAATTACACCTTCCTCTTTTAGGCCCGGTATATCTGGGCACTATCCTTAAAAATAGAGGGCACGATGTTTCGATCTATCATGAGGATATGTACCGGCCGGATTATGCCAAATTAGATGCTGATCTTATCGGGATCTCAATTTTAACCTCAACCGCAAAACGCGGTTATGAGATCGCCAGCAGGTTCCCCAAAGAAAAAGTAATTATCGGCGGGGTGCATGCCAGCCTTTTGCCCGAGGAATCTTTGCAGTATGCCCGTCAGGTGGTGGTGGGTGAAGGGGAAAATGTAATTATTGATCTAGTAGAAGGGAGGCTGCGCGATAAAATCGTAAAAGGCACTCCAGTACAGGACTTGGACCTTTTACCGCAGCCCGATTTTTCACTAATAAAAGGATATCGGCAGTCATTTTCGATGATGCCAATATCTACTTCGCGCGGATGCCCTTTTGATTGTACCTTTTGTACTGTAACTAAATTATTCGGCCGCGAATATCGTTTTCGTAGCGCAGGCAACGTGATGAAGGAATTATTATCCCGTGGGCCTGCGCGTTTTTTCTTTGCGGACGATAACTTTACCGCCAATCCTAAGCGCACTAGGACATTATTGGAACTAATGTTAAAGAATAGGATCAAAGGTTGGACCTGTCAGGTGCGTTGTGATATTGCCAAGGATGAAGATTTTCTCTCGCTTATGTCTGCGGCCGGCTGTTCTGTAGTCTGCGTTGGTTTTGAATCAGTAAATACCAAAACCCTCCAGGCATATCAGAAAAAACAATCTTTAACGGATATAATCAATGCGATCCGTTCCTTTCACCGTAAAAAGATCAAAATTCACGGAATGTTTGTTTTAGGCGGCGATGATGACAGCGAGCGTACAATTTGGAATACCCTGAAGTTTGGCTTGCGGCATAAGATTGACACTATTCAAATGTCTATACTGACCCCGTTTCCCGGAACAAAAATTCATGCCGACCTAAAGCAACAGGACCGCATCTTTAGCCAGGATTGGAGCCTTTATGATGGTCAGCACGTGGTCTTTAAACCAAAATTATTATCCGCTAGAGAACTGCAGTTAAGCGTTGCCAAAGCCTACACTAAATTCTATTCGCTCTCGCGATTTTTTTCTTTGCTGGTCAATTTGCATTTCAGGAACGCAATGTTCCGCCTGATGGGGTATCGCATTGTCAGGCAGTGGATGCAGCAAAACAAATCCCTACATTGGTTTAAAAGTAAAGCTTAAATTTTTAGGCGTTTTTTATAAAGGTGCGCTTGAGGGAGTCTTTGAGCCTGCCTCTTTTTTGTTCTCTTTGCAGGACGCTAAAGATGATGCTTGGGGTAAGCAGGAAGACCGAAGCGATTTCTTGAAAACTAAAAAATCTAGTGACGAAGATATTCTTCCAGAGTATCTTGACGTAGCGTGATGGCGTGTAAAAAGAAAACTTAATTTTTCTGGCAATTTTCTTCAATGCCGCGTGGCTATAGGTATCGGAATAAAGCTCGCCTCTATCAGTGACATGATAGCCGGGCGTTTTATCGGCAAGTTCTCTTAAGGGGGAGAATTTCTCAATTCTCAATTTATTGCAGGTAATCGAATCGACACCGATCTCTTTGGCAAACTGCGCAATATAAAGCATTTCTTCTTCAGTTTCTCCGATATTCCCATAAATAAAATAGCCGTTGTAATAAATTGGGTATTTGCGCAGTACCGCGAAAGCTTCTCTTACCGTTTTCTGGTCAAAACCTTTATTCAGCTGTTCTAGTATCCAGTCATGGGGCGATTCAATCCCGATAAGAAGCGCTTTAAATCCTGCCTTAACCATTTTTTCCAAGAGTGTAGGGTATTTGGCAATATCAATTCTTGCCTGTGCGAGGAAACGTTTTTTGATCTTACGCGCGATGATCAAGTCACAGATTTGCTCTGCCCGCCTTGGATTGGCAAAAAGATTATCATCGCTAAAGAGGATTACTTTTGCTTCTAAACTTTGCACTTCGTTAACCACTGATTCGACATTACGGCTGGAGTAATTTCTTTTTTGCCCCAAAGGATTTAAACTAAAGGTACAAAATTTACAATCAAAAGGGCAGCCTCGGGCACTTAATACTGAATCAAAGGTTAGCCCGCCTAAATTAATACCATTTAAGGAAAGCGCATATTTGTTATGCCTTAAGGAGCGGTCAGGAGTTTTTAGGCTGTCTACATGTGGGAAAGGGCGGTTTGCGTTGTGGACTATTTTGCCGTTTTCTCTGAAGGAAATGCCCAGAATATCTTTAAGGGGTTTGCCTTTTAGGATCTCTTGGATTGTTTCTTCGCCTTCGCCTCTGACAACAATATCAATGGTAGGGCAAAGCTTAAGCAGCTCTTCAACTTTTTCCGTAGCTTTATAGCCACCTACGATTAAGGGGATATTATCGGGTATGCGGTTTAAAAGTTGGCAGATCTCCTCGAACTGGCGGTCCCAGCCGATGCCTACACAGACTAAGTCAATCTCTTCAGAGATAAAGGCAAGCAGTTTCTCGGGATCGCAAAGTTCCGGTTCATACCTTAGGTCAAAAAGGGTAATTTTATCCACTAACCCCTTGGCACTGGTGGCAACATACTCTATCCCAATGGGAGGGAAGAGCATCATGGTGCTGTTGGCATTACTTTCAATATAGGGATTAAGGAACAAGGCGTGATGATATCGATTTTCCATAAATAATTTTACCATTTAAATTTACTTTTTGCAACGGATAAGATATAATTGGGGGATGAAGAAAACCATCCTAATTGCCTTTTTCGCGATTTGTGTTTGCGGATGCGCTGGCCAAAGCCTGGAGCAGATTTTTGACATGAAAAAATTTGCTGATAATCAGGCAGAGATAGAAAACTACGTCAATATCCACACGGAAAAATTCTCTCGGCTAAAAGATGATATTAAGAATAACCGCTTAAAAACTGGTGAATCCAAGGACGCTATCGAAGAAAGATATGGAGAGGCGATTTTTTGCCGGGCTCAAACTCAAAAGCCTGGCATCAGCGAAGTTTGCCTTTATAGGCATCCCACACAGGCTTTTTCTTCGCCAATGATCTATCTTTATTTTGATAATGCTAAAAATCTAGCTGAGTGGGAGATTCAATGAGTGTTTTATTATCAATATTTATTTGGCTCTCTATCGTCATGATGACAGTCTTTGTTTTTTTAGCGGTATCAATATTAATGCTTTATCCTTTTGACCGGAAAAAGAAAATTAGCCATGCCTGTGGGTTCTGGTGGGCGGAGGTAATTACCGCTTTAAATCCATTCTGGAAAATAAAAATACAGGGACTGAATAATTTTGATAAGCGCCGTAGCTATGTGATTATTGCCAATCATCAGAGCATGGCGGATATCGCGTTAGTTTATAAAACCCATAGGCAGTTTAAATGGGTGGCAAAGGAGAGCCTTTTCTCGATTCCGGTCTTTGGCTGGTGCATGTCAGCAATGAAATACATCAAGCTTTCGCGTGGGGAGTTTGGCAGTATCAGGGATACTTATGAGGTCGCGGCACAGTGGCTTAAAGAAGATATTTCCGTGCTCTTTTTTCCTGAAGGCACGCGTAGCCCCACCGGAGAGTTAAGTGCTTTTAAAAATGGGGCATTTAAATTGGCATTAAAGGAAAAAAAGCCGATTTTACCGATATGTATCAGTGGTTCTCGTAATATTTTACCCAGAGGAAGCTGGGTTTTTAATCAGCAGATAAATTGTACTTTAAAGGTCTTGCCGGCAATTGAAACTATTGATTTTCTTCCTGATGATTTTATTGCCTTAAGAGATGCTGCGCGGGGGAAAATACTTGCCGTATTAAAGTAAGACAGAAAGGAGAATGTAATGGCTAAATCACTCAAGGGGTCGAAAACAGAAAAAAATCTTCTCGCGGCATTTGCCGGAGAATCCCAAGCAAGAAACCGCTATACATATTTCGCGGGGGTTGCCCGAAAAGAGGGGTACGAGCAGATTGCACACATCTTTCTTGAGA
>JAQUNE010000118.1 GCA_028717765.1 Candidatus Omnitrophota bacterium
AAGATTTGTCCAGGGTAGACTTGATAAGAAGATTTATTCAAGGGATCCGGTAAAAACTGCTAAGCATTGGGCTAGGCAAGGCGCGCAGCTTATCCATGTTGTGGATTTAGACGGAGCTTTCTCTGGCGTTGCGAAGAATTTAGCCGTGGTAAAAGAAATTATTCAGTCCGTAGAAATCCCCATCCAGTTTGGCGGCGGTGTCAGGAGTATTGATACAATACAGGAATTACTTGATAGCGGAGCTAAGCGTGTAGTTTTGGGCACAAAAGCAATAGAAGACAGCGCTTTTTTAAAAAAAGCTTTTAATAAATTTAAAGAAAAAATCATTATTAGTATTGACGCTAAAAATAATGATATCTTGATTAAGGGCTGGCAAAAAACACTTAGGTCTCTAGGCGTTTTAGAATTTATAAAAATTTTAAAAACACTCGGTTTTAAAGAGATTATTTATACCGATGTTACTAAGGATGGAACATTAATCGGACCAAATATCAAAGGGATTAAGTATTTATTAAAAGAAGCTGGGATAAACATTATTGCTTCTGGTGGTATATCCGCGCTAGCAGACCTTGGCCGGCTGAAATTGATGGAAAAACAAGGGGTTACGGGTATAATTATAGGAAAAGCTTTGTATGAGGGAAAGTTTACTTTAAAGGAAGCATTAAAATACAGTTAACAAGGAGGGGGAGATGGTAAGAAAAATAGGAATTTTAGTATTTTCATCTGTGTTGGTAATTTCTCTGGCAGGATGCGCCACAGGCCGCAAACAAGCAGAAATGGAAACACAAGGGTTAAAGAACCAGATTTCTGTTCTGGAAGCACAAATTCAATCTAAGGATGAAGAGATCAATAGTCTAAGAGAAGAGCTGAGTAAAAGTCAGGTTGGAAAAGAAGGTTCGATGAATTTTGCCGGAAAAAGAAAAGTCTTCTCCGAGCCAAAATCCAGGCCTAATGTGAAACAGGTCCAGACCGCTTTAAAAAATGCCGGTTATAATCCGGGAAATATCGACGGAAAAATGGGCAGCCAGACTGTAGAGGCGATTAAGGCATTTCAGACTGCGAATAATCTACCTGCAGACGGCAAGGCGGGAAAGAAAACTTGGGGCTTGTTAAAGGAATATTTGAACAAAAAGATCAAATAATTTTGTATGCTAGCTAAGCGTATTATTCCGTGTTTAGATATTAAAGACGGACGGGTAGTTAAGGGGATCAAATTCTTAGGGCTGCGCGATGCCGGAGATCCGGTTGAGGTAGCCAAGATGTATGACCAGCAGCAAGCTGACGAATTAGTATTTTTAGATATTACCGCCAGCTTTGAAAAAAGAAAAACCTTAATTGACCTGGTGAGTGCTATTGCGGTAAATATCTATATGCCTTTTACTGTAGGCGGCGGGATAGGCGATATTAATGATATCCGGGATCTTTTAAATGCCGGAGCGGATAAGGTCTCTATTAATACCGCTGCAGTGAAATTGCCGCAATTAATCTCTCAGTCAGCAAAGAAATTCGGCAGCCAGTGTATTGTGGTGGCAATCGATGCCAAAAAAGAGGGGAACTCCTGGCAGGTTTTTATTAACGGAGGAAGGACGCCTACAGAATTAGATGCCGTAGAGTGGGCGAGAAAGGCCGCGAAATTAGGAGCTGGCGAGATATTATTAACCAGCATGGATTATGATGGTACCAAGGATGGTTATGATTTAGCTTTAACCAAGGCTATCTCTGAAGCAGTAAAAATTCCGGTAATTGCTTCCGGCGGTGCAGGAAAATTAGAAGATTTTGCCCAAGTATTTTCTCAAGGTAAAGCAGATGCAGCCTTGGCAGCTTCGGTTTTTCATTACCAGGAGTTGACCGTAAAACAGGTGAAAGAATATCTTAGAGAAAAAGGAGTGGCTGTACGCTTATGACAAAGATCAAGAAAGTTAACCTGAAAGACTTTAAATATGACCAACAGGGATTGATTCCTGCGATCATTCAGGATTATAAAAGTGGCAAAGTTCTCATGCTTGCCTATATGAATAAAGAATCTTTACGCCGGACCTTAAAATTAGGCAAGACTTGTTTTTGGTCCCGCTCAAGGAAAGAATATTGGGTAAAAGGTCTAACTTCCGGGCATTTTCAGTTTGTCAAGTCAGTAGCGTATGATTGTGATCTTGATGCGCTTTTAATTAAGGTGCGCCAAGCCGGAGTGGCCTGTCATACGGGGAATTTAAGCTGTTTCTATAGAAAGATAAAATAATGTATTATCCTTCGCTAGATGAATTCTTAAAATTAACCAAACAAGGCAATGTTATTCCTGTTTATAAGGAGATTAATGCTGACCTGGATACTCCGGTATCTGCGTTTTTAAAGATAGCACAGGATAATTATGCTTTTCTCTTTGAATCCGTGGAAGGCCAGGAGAATATTGGCCGTTTTTCTTTTTTAGGAAGTAATCCCAGCCTGGTTTTACGCAGTAAAGGAAAGGCAATCCAGTTGATCCGTCCGTTAAAAAAAGAGATCCAGCGGTTTATTACCAAGACCGACCCTTTAGATGAAATAAAAAAGCTGATGCAAAGCTTTAAGCCGGTAAGCATAAAAGGGCTGCCCAGATTCTGCGGCGGGATGGTGGGGTACTTTGGCTATGATTTAGTAAGGTTCTTTGAAAAGATCCCTGATAAGAATGAGGACGATTTAAAATTACCGGATGCAGTTTTTTTACTTACGGACACAATCCTGGTCTTTGACCATGTTAACCATACGATTAAAATTGTCACGAATATTATTTTACCCAAAGCCAGCCTTAAGCTCTCAGAAGCAAAGAAAAAAGCAATTTACCAGGAAGGTTTAAAAAAGATTGAGGCGATTCAAAAGAAACTCAACACTTGTATCAGCGAGAAGAAAAAACCCGTAGTATCGAATGCTAAAGAATTAAAAGTAACCTCAAACTTTAAAAAGCATGATTTCGAGAATACGGTTAAACGGGCAAAGGAATTTATTCAAAAGGGCGATATTATTCAGATGGTTTTATCCCAGCGTTTTAAGGTTAATACCCGAAAGCCGCCGCTGGATATTTACCGGAATTTAAGAAGTATTAATCCTTCGCCTTACATGTATTATTTGAAATTAAAGGATTGTATGGTTATCGGGTCTTCTCCGGAGATGCTTGTACGTTGTGAGGACGGCATTGTAGAAACCCGGCCGATAGCCGGAACCCGTCCGCGGGGCAATAATGAGAGCGAAGACAGAAAACTCGCAGCAGAACTGCTTAAAGATGAGAAAGAAAAAGCAGAGCATATCATGCTTGTAGATTTGGGCAGGAATGATTTAGGCAGGGTTTGCAAGTCAGGAAAAGTGGAAATCAGCGATTTTATGTCCGTAGAAAAATATTCGCATGTAATGCATATGGTCACAGAAGTAAAAGGTGAGCTGGACGAAAAATACGATTGCTTTGATGTTTTAAGGGCATGTTTTCCGGCTGGCACTGTCAGTGGTAGCCCTAAGATCCGCGCCATGGAAATTATTGACGAGTTAGAAAATCTGCGGCGCGGCCCTTATGCAGGAAGTGTAGGATATTTTAGTTTCTCGCGTAATATGGATACTTGTATTACTATCAGGACAATTATCATGAAAGATGATGTAGCGTATGTTCAGGCAGGAGCAGGGATAGTCGCGGATTCAGTCCCGGAAAAAGAATATTATGAAACCGTCAACAAGGCTAAAGCATTAATAGAAGCAATTACTAAATAACACCCGGCCTTACGGCACCTTGACCTAAAGGATGGTCAAGTGCGCCCTTTCTAGGGCGATAGGCCGGTGTAGAATCTCTATCTAAAGGAGGCACCAAAATGGCAGTTCGTATCAGATTACGTAGAATCGGTAAAAATCCTAAAAAGAAGCCGCATTTCCGTATCAGTGTTTTTGATGAGACGCGCGGCAGGGATAGTTCATTTATTGAAGAGATCGGTTTTTATAACCCGGTTACCGGTGAGGTTAAATTTAAAAAAGATCGCTTTGAATATTGGGCTAAAACCGGCGCGCAGATTTCACCGACGATCAAAAGCCTGGTAAAAAAGGCAAAATAAAAAAGTAAAAAAGGAGAACGAGCGATGAAATTGAAAAAGGGCAATTGGAGAAAGCCTATGTTGACTGTCATCTGCCGAGATAATTTACCGTTAGCTGCTTTAGCAGGATGTAAAACTACCACTTATCCTGTTCCAGTTGGCCCTGGTTCTACTGGATGTAATATAACCTATAACGACTCGACGTGTCTTAAGCCTCAAACTTGTCCTCTTGGAGGCGCGGTTAGCGATTCTGGCAATAATGGGGGAAATTGTTGGTGGAACTGTGTGTGTAAAGTTCTGGCTATGTCTTAATTTTATTTAAATAAAAGGAGGCTCTCATGCCAACGCAACAAGTAAATCCTTTGGTTAATCTTTTTCCGCTGATCATCATCTTTGTGGTTTTTTATTTTCTTTTGATCCGCCCTCAGAAGGCAAAAGAAAAAGAACATCAAAAGATGCTCTCAAGTATCAATAAGAATGACGCCATAGTAACAACCGGCGGCATTCATGGCACAGTCGTGAATGTAAAAGATAAGACGTTAGTAGTAAGAGTTGATGAAAATGTGAAGATAGAGATCGAGAAAAACTGTGTTGCCTATGTCAAGAAGTCTCAGGGCCAGGGCAGCGAACAGGGGGCATAAAATGGGGAAAAAACTGACCTATAAAATAATCTTTATTCTTGCGCTTATCGGTTTGTTTGTTTATTATTCCTTTCCTTTAAAGAAACGAATAAATCTTGGCTTGGATTTACAGGGAGGAATGCACCTTTTATTAAAGGTAGATACTTCAAAACTTTCTGAAAAGGCTAAAG
>JAQUNE010000119.1 GCA_028717765.1 Candidatus Omnitrophota bacterium
CCGTCTGAGGATATAACTATGGCAATAACCTGGACCTCATTTAAGAGGCCTTTAGGAAAAAGCGGCCTTATCGGCCGATCAATCAAGCGGGAAGTTAAAATTTCACTTTCTGAAGGCCTGCCTTCTCTTTTAAAGAACCCACCTGGAATTCGGCCTGCGGCATAAGTTTTTTCCTGGTATTCAACGGTTAAAGGGAAAAAACCCTGTCCTTCTTTAGCTTCTCTGGACATACACGCAGTAACCAAGACTACGGTTCCTCCATAGGTAACCAATACGGAACCATTCGCCTGCTTGGCAACTTTACCGGTTTCCAAAATAAGTTCATTTTTTCCAACTACTGCCTTCATAGCACCAACTTGCATAATTTTCCTTTCTTATGGTTATTAATCTTTACTACTTACTTTCTCAAGCTTAATTTATCAAGGATTGATTCGTATTTCTTGACATCTTTTTTCTTGAGGTAATTTAAAAGCCTTCTACGCTTGCCTACCAGGCTTAAAAGCCCGCGGCGAGAAGTAAAATCTTTCTTATGGGACTTAAAATGGCCCCCTAAGATATTGATCCTTTCAGTCAGAATGGCTATCTGCACTTCTGCAGAGCCGGTATCCTGAGTATGGATTTTAAAATCATCGATAATTTTCTTTTTCTTTTCTTTTACGATAGCCAAACCACTCACCTCCTATTCAATAAATAAAATACCACCATCACCATGAAAAAATATTATACGACAGTTCAACCTTGAAGTCAACATATTCGTGAGTTACCTATTGGGAAAGGCAAATCAGGCGAGGTTCTCCGCGATGAAACGTGTCAGTTAGGGTAATTATACCAGATTCTTGGGCTTTTGCAAGCTTTATTAGCCTATTTCTTTAACTTCTCAGCTGCCATGTGCAGGGCAGATTTTAGGCTGGCCTGGTCTTCGGAGTAAACTCCCAGTTTAGGAGTATAGCAAGTTACCCCTAATTCAGTTGAGCCTTCCATGGATTTGATATCCGGGAAAGCGGTAAACATGATCACCGGTATTTCTTTATCAATTTCCCTGATTTTCCTTAAAAGAGTGATCCCGTCCATATCCGGCATCACATAATCCAGCACAATGATATCCGCGCCCATATTCTTGACTACCTCCAGAGTACGAGTGCTGTTAGAGGCCTCAACCACATTGTAATCCCATGAGCTGATACGAATAGACATCACCTTCAAAAAGTCAAATTCATCGTCAACCAGCAAAACTCTCAGCTTATTCATTTAGTCCACCTCCCTGACTTTACTGCGCAGAGATTTTTTTAAGGAATGTTTACGCTTATGCTCAAGCATGATAAATTTCGCCCGTTGGGATCTCTTGCGTTTTTGACGGCGGACTTTCTCAACCCGCTGCCGTTCTATGGCTATTTTCTTCAATTTTCGCGCCTGGATCTTTTCTAACAGAAGTTTTCTGGCAAGCTGACGGTTTAAAACCTGATAACGTTCACGCTGATACTTAACTTTAATACCTGTAGGCAGATGCTTCAAATAAACACAAGTAGAAGTTTTATTGGCATTCTGCCCTCCCGGGCCGCTTGACTTAACAAAGCCTTCAATTATATCCTCTTCCCGCACGCCTAACGCTCGCATTTTTTCAAACAACGCTTTTTCATTTTCTAGGCTGAGTTTAATCATAGGATTTACTTGTTATGCCTGAAATAAACAAACATCCTGCCAAAATTCTTGTTATCAATATCCAGGCGATGATACAACTTTCTGATCTCCGGACGGTTTAAAAACCTTAAAACCCCTTTTTTAAGTTGTCCGCTGCCTTTGCCTGGGATAATTTCAACTTCATCGATTCTTTTTTCCACCGCTTCCCGGATTACCCGGCTTAATTCTCTTTCAATCAAATCGCCTTTATTAAAAATATCGTGTAAATCCAATTTGAGCTTTCCCATTTATTTAGTTACCTTAATTGCCCCTACTGGACAAACCTTCTGGCAGCAACCAGACTTACCGCATAGATTTTCATTCGTAACTTTACATTTATCGTTCTCAATAACTAAAATTTTCTTTGGGCAGATCTCAGCACAAACCCCACAACCGATGCAATTATCCAAGTTGACTTCTACAATTTTTCCCATTGCTATTCTCCGATAATTTTCACTAGAACTCTTTTTCTGCGCTGACCATCGAATTCACCGTAAAAAATCTGCTCCCAGGGCCCGAAATGCAGTTTACCTTTAGTAATCGCCACCACTACTTCCCGGCCCATAATCGTTCTTTTCAAATGCGCATCCGCGTTATCCTCACCGGTAAGATTATGTTGATATTTATCTTTTCCAAAGGGGGCCAACTTCTCAAGCCAAACCGCGAAATCCGCGTGTAACCCGGATTCATCGTCATTAATAAATACACTTGAGGTAATGTGCATGGAATTTACCAGACACAGCCCTTCTTTAATCCCGCTTTTGATGATTTCTTCTTCTACTTGCGGAGTAATATTTATAAACTCGGTTTTGTTTTTGGTATTAAAAATAAGTTCCTGAGTATGCGCTTTCATGGTTTTATCTTACACCTCTTCTACTAATCCTTCTAACATATTTTTTGACTTCAAAAATTTCCATCGCCTCGGCAATTAGCAATACCGCCAGGAAAAATAAAACACTCCCGATTATCCCCAACAAACTGAATTTGTACTGGGCAATAACCATAAACAGCGCCCATAAGGTCATAACCAGCATAAATACCATCGGTACGGCCACAAACCAGATATGCTTGCCTTTTTTCCTCAGCCAAACCGCCACTACTAAAAGGGCTAAACCTGCCAACAACTGGTTGGTTGCCCCAAAAACCGGCCAGATACTTTTCCAAGCAGGGATAACATTGCCGCTTGCGTCTTTAATATTTATTAAAACTAAAATTGTCGGCAGGAATAAAGTAACCGCAGTTGCCAGATATCTAGTGCGCTTGCCTTCCATATTAAAAAATTCCTGCAAAATGTAACGGGCTAGCCTAGTGGCAGTATCAAGAGTAGTCAGAATAAAAGTTGAAAGCGCCAAGAGCCCAAATGAGGCGCCGAATTTTTCCGGCACTCCGAATACAGACAAAAATTTCGCCATCCCCGCGCCGTAAATTGCCAATGGCGCTTTAGCAGCTAAAGGATCATTTTTCCCGATTACCATCACCGTGGCTAAAGCAATTACCGCTACTAAACCCTCGACCAGCATTGCCCCATAACCTATAGGCAAAGCATCGCTTTCCTTTTTAATCTGTTTGGAAGTAGTACCGCTGGCTACAATAGCATGGAACCCGCTAATTGCCCCGCAGGCAACCGTAACGAATAACATAGGAAATAACGGGCCGATCTCCTTGGCGCTCCAAGCAGTAAATACTGGATAATTAAGCGGTAAACCTCCTAAGACTATTCCGATAAATCCCCCGATTACAGAAGCATAAAGCAGAAAACTGGATAAATAATCCCGGGGTTGCAACAAAATCCAAACCGGAGTAACTGAAGCAATGAAGCAATAAACGATCAATACAATATCCCAAGTCTTGGCTTGATCACCGAAGATTGCCGGGATATTATTTAAAGGAAATTTCTGCCCTAGCCAAACAAAAGAAAAAAGTAAAGATACAAAAATTAAAGAAGCCCATTTCAAAGGCATTTTTAAATGGTACAAACAAACTCCAAATCCTATGGCCAGAAAAATAAAAGACAAAGATGATGTGGCCACCCCTCCATCGAGTTTAAAAGTATTGGCAGTCAAGTCAGTAAAAACCGTCAACACATATATCAAGCTTAGCCAAATAAATAATAGCATTAATCGGTAGGCCCGTTTGGACATGTAAGTATTGGCGATTTCCGCGATTGAACGCCCGCGGTTGCGGATTGAAATTACCAGGCTGGAAAAATCATGCGCCCCGCCGATAAAAATTGAACCGATAATTACCCAAACCCAAGCCGGCCCCCAACCAAAAGCTACTCCCGCAATGATCGGCCCTAAAACAGGACCTGCTCCGGCAATCGAAGAAAAATGATGCCCGAATAAAACCGGCATGGGCGCCGGGACATAATCTATCCCGTCATACATATGGTGCGAGGGCACAAGATTCTTATCGTGGATTTCAAAATGTTTATTCAGGAACCGTCCGTATTTTAGATAAGCCAAAACAAATAATCCGCAAGCCAGTAAAAAAATTATGGTAAGCATCCTTATAACTCCCGAGTAATCTTCTCTATCCGAAACAGTAATCATCATTTTATTTGGGAAATCTGCCGGAGGGTTAGTATTATAGCTGACCCAGAATTCATTCTTTGTTTTTCCGTTATCAAGCACCCATTTTTCGATAAGAATAGTTCCTTCATTTTTGGTTCTGATAAAATCAGCCTGAATATTTTCGCTAAGCGCCACATTGTTAATCCGCGCGACTTTTTCGATTGCCGCCAGTGTATCTTTTATAGACCCTTGATCAGCGCCAAAAATGCCTTTTATCGTAACTGTGATTGCCTTACCGCCGGAAAAAAGCGGAGTATAATTTACTGAAATCGTTCGTTCAGGCATTTTATCAAAAACCGATTTTAAATAATCACCTGCTGCCGGATTCAGGGGGTCTCCTGAAACTCCCGCAATACGCAATTCCTCATAATAAGCCCGCGCCTGGGCAATCTCCCCTGCCATGATCAGTGAAGATGCCAGGTAATATTTTGCCCGAGAATACCCGAGGTCAATTTCAAGAGCATTCTTAAAAGATTCTATTGATTTATTAAGCTCTCTTTTCTTACCGTAAAGCAGGCCCAAATTAAAATATGCCTCCCTTTTGGTTTCTCTGAAATATGCATCTGGAATACCTGCCGGGTCAGTGTT
>JAQUNE010000120.1 GCA_028717765.1 Candidatus Omnitrophota bacterium
CTCAATCAACCCTTCCTGGTCATTGACCAAAAAAAGGATCGCCCGGTTAAAGCCTAAACCGGCATGCGCAGTTACCCCGGTCAGGATAATATAAAGGATCTCATCCAGTTTAAGGGTGGTGCGCATGGCATTGGAAATCTCATAAAGGATTGCCAGCTCTGACTTTGTCCGCTCAATTTCTACCTTGATTTTATTTATGTCTTCCATAATGAACTTAAATGTAGCATATTTTTTATCGGGCGTCAAGAAGAAGTGTTATTGACACAATTTCTATTCAATGGTATACTAATTTTCTAAAATTAGTGGCAAAAAATCATAAAAGAAGGGAGATGATCAGATTGCCAGAAATCGAAGTAAGAAAAGATGAGTCTTTTGAAGCTGCCTTGCGCAGGTTTAAGCGGCAGATCGAACAAGAAGGTATTTTAAAGGAGATCCGTGAGCGCAAGCATTACGAAAAACCCAGCGAGCGCAAGCGTAAAAAGATGCGCAGAAAAAGATAGAAAATGCCTTTGGTACTTTCAACCTCGTGGAACGCTTCGCGTGTTAAGAATGCGAAGGAGTTGATCTTTGAAATCAAGGCCTTAGGGTTTCATCAGGTAGAGCTTAGTTTTAACCTAAGCTCTAAAATGGTCAAGGATATAAGAGAGTTCGTAAGAAACAAGGAAATTAAAGTTACGAGCTTACATAATTTTTGCCCGGTGCCTGCTGGCATAGGGCGCCTAAAAGCCCTGCCTGACTATTACTCAATTTCTTCCCTGGATGAAAAAATCAGAAAAAAAGCGGTGGCTGCTGCAAAAATAACCATTGATAGCGCAGAAGAACTTGCTGCCCGGGTAGTGGTTTTACATTGTGGAAGGGTAGAAATCGTTGACCAGACCCGTAAATTAATTTCCCTTTATTCATCCAGTAAAAAACAGAGCCAGGAATTTATCCGCCTCAAGAAAAATGCTGTTACTGAAAGGGCGGCTTATGCAAAACCTTTTTTTGAACAGGCCCTAAAAAGCCTCGGCGAATTGAATGCCTATGCCTGCAAAAAAAATATTTTGTTAGGTGTTGAAACCAGGTTTTACATCCGGGAAATCCCGTCTTTCAGGGAAATCGCATTGATATTAAATGAATTCCCGGATTCAAATATTTTCTACTGGCATGATACCGGACATGCCCAGTTAATGCAGAACCTGGGGATTGCCAAACATGAAGATTTCCTTAAACTATATGCCAGCCGGATGAGTGGTGTGCACTTGCATAATATCATTGGTTGCGTTGACCACCAGGCGCCTTTAAAAGGTAATTTTGACTTTCGGCTGCTTTTGCCATATCTAAAAAAAGACACGCTTAAAGTAATCGAAGCACATCATCAGGCATCAGGACAGGACCTAACAGAAGGAAAAGAGTTCCTGGAGAAATTATTTCAGTGAAAGAAACTAACCTGCGCCAGCCCTGGGTTGCCGGGCAATTTTATCCATCTTCCATAAAACAATTAAATAGTCAAATTTCCGGCTTTATTAATAATAAAACAAAAAAAGAAAACTGTATTGCCTGCATGCTTCCTCATGCAGGATATGATTATTCCGGCCGGGTTGCCGGTCAGACAGTTTCCCGGGTAAATTTAAAAGAAAAAATTATCCTTTTAGGGCCAAACCATACCGGAAAAGGAGTGCCTTTTAGTATTATGCCGGAGGGCTCGTGGCTAACCCCGCTAGGAGAAGTAAAAATCGATAGCTTGCTTGCGCATGAACTCTTGAAAGAAATCCCTGAGCTACAAGCTGATAATAAGGCACATCTGAATGAACATTCACTGGAAGTTGAACTTCCTTTTTTGCAGTATTTTAAAAGCAATTTTCAGATCGTGCCGATTGCCTTTGCTTCTTTGAACCTGGATAGCTTAAAAAAAATCGGCAGAGGCATTGCCTCCTGCGCAGAAAAGCTTAAAATAAAAGATTCGTTATTGCTGGTTGCCAGTTCTGATATGACGCATTATGAACCACAGGCGCAAGCAGAGAAAAAGGACCGCCTGGCAATTGAGGCAATTCTGGAGCTGAATGAAGACAAGTTATTTCAGGTAATTAACGCACATGATATTACAATGTGCGGGGTTTCTCCGGTAATTACCATGCTTAGCGCAGCCAAGGCCTTAGGCGCAAAAAAAGGCGAATTAGTTAAATACCAAACTAGCGGCGATACCACAGGAGACACTTTGGCAGTTGTCGGTTACGCCGGAATCATTATCTATTAAAACCATGGACGAAGAACGTAAAAATGTTGACGAGAGCTGGAAAGAAGCAGCGGCAAAAGAAAAAGAAAATTTAGGCAAAGAAGGAAAATTTGTCCCCCCGGAACCGGATTTTAACTTTTTTATTACCACCTTAGCCTTACAGGCCTCAATTTCCTTGGGGATAGTACCTAATCCTTCGACCAATAAAACCGAAGAAGACCTTTCGCAGGCAAAGTTCCTTATTGATACCCTGGGGATGCTTAAAGATAAAACCCAGGGCAATTTAAGCCAAGAAGAGCTAAAATTCCTGGAACACGTACTTTATGAATTAAGGACACAATACCTTTCAAAACCAAATACTCCCGGTAATAGCGCAGGAGAGGAGAAAAAATGATTGATAAAGAATTATTAGAGATTCTTGCTTGCCCTGCCTGTAAAGGCGACGTAGAGTTAAAAGATGAGAAGATCGTCTGTAAAAAATGCGGAAAAAAATACCCGATTAAAGATGGCATTCCGATTATGCTCATAGATGAGGCAGAATAAGGATTAGTATGAAAAAAATACTAGTAATTCATGGCCCAAACTTAAATCTGCTGGGAACTCGTGAGCCGGCAATCTACGGTAAAGTGACCTTAAAACAGATTAATGCCCAATTAGAAAAAATCGCCAAAAGCAAAAAAGTAAGCCTAAAGATCATCCAATCAAACCACGAAGGCAAAATTGTAGACGCAATTGGCAAGGCAAAGAATAAATTTAATGCCCTCTTAATCAATCCAGCTGCCTATACCCATACCAGTGTAGCAATCCGGGACGCAATTGCCGCTTCAGGCATCCTTACCGTGGAAGTACACCTTTCTAATATCTATACCCGGGAAAAATTCCGCCACAAGTCCCTGATTAGCCCGGTAGCAAAAGGGACCATCCTGGGATTTGGCGATAAAAGCTATTACCTGGCCTTAACAGCACTCATTAACCTGCTAGAAACTAACTAATACCCATAAAGGAAAAAAGAGTGGAAGAACGCCTAAAAAATGCCCATCGTTTACTGGAAAATAAAAAACTCGATGCCCTGCTTGTTTCTTTTAGCCCTAATATTTCGTACCTGACATCTACAGTTAGCCGGGACGCTTTTCTTCTGGTTGCCCGCAAAAAGAATATCTATTTTACTGATGCGCGTTATACAGAAGAGGCAAAGAGGAGCCTGAAGCAATGCGAGATCAAGCAAATTAACGGCTCATTTTATAAAACCCTCCTTGATAGCTGCCTGAACTTAAAAATAAAACAGCTGGGTTTTGAAGAAAAACATCTTTCTTTCGCCGGCTATAATAAATTAAAAACGGAATTTAAGGGCAAAATCGCCTTACTGCCTACCCAAGGAATAATCGAAGAGTTAAGAAAAGTTAAATCTGCGGATGAGCTTAAAAAAATCAAAAAAGCCACGCAAATTGCCATTGAGGCATTTCGTTTTATCCGTAAATTGATTGTCCCGGGAAAAACAGAGCTACAAATTGCCGGAGAATTGGAGCGTTTTATCCGCAACAAAGGGGCAAGCGGCGCTGCTTTTGAAATCATTGTGGCTTGCGGCCCAAATTCCAGCTTTCCCCATCATTTAACTTCCCATCGTAAGATCAAAAAAGATGACCTGGTACTTATAGACCTGGGAGTAGATTATTTGGGATATAAATCCGACTTGACAAGAGTCTTATTTTTGGGTAAAATTAAGGTTCTTGTCAAAGAAGTTTACGAGATTATAAAAGAAGCGCAAGCCGAAGCAATTAAAAGAATTAAGCCTGGAATAGCCACGAAAATAATTGACGCGGCTGGCCGGGATTTTATCGCCAAAAAGGGCTATGGAAAAGCTTTTAGCCACAGCCTGGGGCACGGAGTTGGCCTGGAAGTTCATGAGGCTCCGGGAATTTCAGGAAAAGACACAAATATCTTAAAAGAAGGTATGGTTTTAACCATTGAACCCGGGATTTATCTGCCGGGAAGATTCGGAATCAGAATCGAAGACATGGTTAGGGTAACCAGGAAAGGGGTAGAATACTTAAGTGGCTCTCTCAATCAATGATATTAAAGCAGGATTAACTTTGTTAATTGATGGCGAAGTCTGGCTCACCCAGGATTGCCAGCATATTAAACCCGGAAAAGGCGCTGCTTTCGTGCGCGTAAAAATGCGTAATTTAAAAACCAGTAATGTCCTGGAACGGACCTTCCGGGGAGACGAAAAGATCGAACAAGCTTATGTCGAAGAAAGAAGGCTGCAATACCAGTATAATTCCGGCGAAATTTACCATTTCATGGACCAGGATACCTATGAAGAAATCTCCATCTCCAAAGAGGCAATCGGAGAAGAGATTAAATTTTTAAAAGATAACCTAGAAATACAGGCTTATTTTTTCAAAAATGAACCTTTAAATATTAACTTACCGAATTTTATTGAATTTGAAATTATGGATACCGAACCAGGGATCAAGGGGGATACGGCAAAAAGCGGCACCAAGCCGGCAAAAATCGAGACCGGCGCAACAGTACAGGTCCCGCTTTTCATTAATAAAGGCGACCGGATCAAATTAGACACCCGCAGCGGCGGATACGTGGAACGGG
>JAQUNE010000121.1 GCA_028717765.1 Candidatus Omnitrophota bacterium
ATGCCCATAATATTGGCAGGAAACTGTACCAATTCCCCGACCATAACATCATCCAAGCCGTAAACGCGCGCAATCGTGTCTCCCACCTGCGTTACCGTGCCGATAGACTCCACCCTCAGCCGGGATTGATATTTTTCTAGTTCCTTCTTAATAATCGCTGTAATTTCTTCAGGTTGAAGCGCCATTTAATTGACCCTCAATGTTTTAAATTTTTCCCTCAGTTCTTCTAAACGCCTTCTTACCGATCCATCGATTACCATATTCCCGATAGTAACCTGTATGCCCCCGATGAGGCTAGCGTCTAAATCGATATAAAATTTAAATTTCCGGTTAAACTTTTTTTCTAATTTATTTTCGATTTTTTTAATTACCGCTAAGTCTAAGGGAAAGGTAGTTTTCAGTATGGCCTCGGGCTCGCCCTCGTGTGAATAAACTACCCTGATATATTCAATAATATCTACAATCTTCTCAATCCGGCCCTTCTCTAAAAGCATTTTCAAAAAGTGCTTTATTTCATTTGAAAAATCTGCATTTAATACCTTATCGAGAGTTTCGCATTTCTCCAAAAAAGCAATTTCCGGACTCTTCAAAAAATCCAAAAGCTCGGGATTTTCGCGAAAGACATTTCTTAGATTCTTTAAATCCGCAAAGGCCTTTTCTATGCCGATATTTTCTTTTACATATCCAATGAAGGCCTCAGCATACCTTTTTACGACAATCTTTTCACTCATTTTACTTTATCGATTTTTTCCAAGAAATTTTCAACTATTTTTTTATCGTCTTCTTCGGTCAACTTTTCCTGAATTAAATTCTCCGTAGCCTTAATGGTCAAATCAATGATCTGTTCTTTCAATTCTTCTCTGGCTTTAGCAAGCTCATATTTAATATTGGTACGGGAATTTTCAATGATATCCTGCGCTTCTTCATAGGCCTTTTTTCTTACCTCTTCGGTAATCTTCCTTCCCTGCTCCGTCGCCTCCTGGATTTTTTCCCTGACGATAACTTCTATGGCGCCTAGCTTAGCTTCGTAATCAGATTTTAGTTTTGCCACCTCGGCCTGAGAGTCTTCGATTCTTTTCAACCCATCGGCAATTCTTTCCTTTCTGGCATCTAATATCCCAAGTACCTTTTTCCAGAAAAAAATCCGCAAGAGAAAAAGTAGTAAGAGAAAACTTACTACTTGTGCAAAAATTTCACTGGCGCTTAAGAGTTTTAAGAGTTCCATCGTAAAAATTGAGCCCCCGGATTTTAATCCGGAGTTCCTGATGCGAAATACTTGGGCCACGCTATGAGGCGGGGCGAAAGTATAATTGTTTTATAATTTCCCTAATACTGCGAACGCGAAAACTAGCGCGTAAATTGTTAAAGCCTCGATGAAGGCACAACCAGTTGCCATGTTGATTAATATCTTGGTTGCGGCTTCCGGCTGCCTGCCTGTGGCTTCCATTGCTGCTGCAACTGCCCTTCCTAAAGCAATTGCCGAACCAAATGCCGCCACTCCCAATGCCAAGGGCATAGCTAAAGAAAGCACTGCTTTGTAATCCATTTTGTTCTCCTTTCTGTATAGGTTATTCTTCGTGTTCTAAAACTAAAGCAAAGTATATCGTAGTTAACAAAGAAAAAACTACTGCTTGCACTAAAGAAGCTAAAATCGCAAGCAGCATACTAAAGATTAAAAGCGGCACGCCTTTTATCCCAAAACCTGATACTAAAGCAAGCAGCATGTCATCACCCCAGATATTGCTGCGCAAACGTAAAGATAGGCTGATAGGCCTAACGAATTCAGATACGATATGGAGAATGAGCATCATCAAAGGAATAAACAAGGAAAAGGCTAAAAATCCCCTGGGTTTTCCTAAGAGATGATCTAAATAACCCAAAAACCCCATTTCTTTAATTCCTACATATTGGACATAGACAAATACGCAAATCGCCAAAGCTAAAGTAGTAGACCAACTTGCAGTCGATGATTTAAAAAAAGGGATTAGCCCAAAGAGATTCATAAATAATATGTAGATAAAGAGCGTGCCGATAAAAGGCGTATATTTTCTGCCAGAGGCTCCGATAATTCCACGGATAAAATCATCAATTCCGCCTGCCAGGATTTCCAGAATATTCTGCATCCGGTTAGGGGCTAAAGATATTCTACGGGTAGAAAAATAAACGCAAGAAACTAAAATCAGGATAATGATCAGGGAATAAATAACCGGCGCCCAAAGATAAAGATAATGCAGATAAATATTCCCCGGAAATTTCTCCGCTAAAATTGTGATAAAATCGGGTAATTCTAATTTTATTAGGTGCGCCTCAGCCATAACTTTAATGCTCCCGTAACAATTAAAATTGGCGATAACCCGGCAAGCAGGCTAAAAAGGGGAAATTTTTTTGAAAGTAAAATTGTCAATCCTAGTAAATATAAGAAAGGGAACTTCAGTAAAAGTATCCGCGAAAGTTTCGCCTTAGATTTTTGCAAAATCGCAATTTCTAAGAGCCTCGCCGTAAGAAAGAGGTTAGCTATTGACCATCCCGCCGCTAGTAGGAATCCTGTGCCCCAGGAAAATTTCTGAAAAATAAATAACACCCCTGTGGCCAAAATAACTAGAAGCGCGGTTAATTTTAAAGATTTACTGATTAATCCTTGCATTTAGACTTCTCATCTATCTTGATCACTCTCTTAATAATCCTTATTACTTCTATGATCGCCCAGATAAAACCTAAGGCGCAAGAGATTAGTGTAATATAACTAGGCAGCCTAAACTGTTTTTCCAGAACATTGCCAAGAAAAAAACCGCTTAAGGGGCCGAGAGCCAAAATAAAAGGGATATAAGATAAAAAACCGAAAATCTTAATCCGTTGATAAATTTTTGTTTTATCCACTAAGCAAACATTTAAGCGCTTTTGTTTTTCAGGTCTTTCGCTAAAATAATCGCTTCCGCGATTTCCCGCATCGACTTCCTAGTATCCATACTTTGCTTCTGTATTAAACGAAATGCTTCTGACGCAGATATATTTGCTTCCTGGGAAAGAATATCTTTTGCCCGCTCTACAAGCTTTCTGGTAGTAAGGGCCTCTTCGGCACTACGCACCTTTAAATCTAATTCTGCATTTTCAATTGCCACAGCCGCTTGACTAGCAACTGCGGTTAAAACATCGATCTCTGGCTTAGAAAATTTATGTTTTTTAGAAGTATAGACATTTAAAACACCGATTACCCTGCCCTTGACGGCTAAAGGCACACTCGCCAAAGCGCAGAGACTTTCTTTTTTAGCGACATCCTGATTTAAGTAACGCGCATCTTTTTTAACATCCAGGACACAAATCGGCTTATTTTCCTTGGCCACAATACCAGCAATCCCCTCGCCTAATTTTACATTTGGCTTTTTATTATAACTTTCTGAGATCGACTGCGTGGCTTTAACTACCAACTCTTTTTTCTCCGGGTCAAGCAGCATGAGCGAGCAAATTTTAGAATTCATGATTTCTGCCGTGATCTGGACGATAATCTTTAAGAGTTCTTCCAGGTATAACCCTGAAGTGATCAGATTAGCGACTTTAGAAAGCAGCTCAATTTGCTTTAAATAAATCTGGTAGTGTTTTGCTGATTTAGGCATTTATCAATTAGAGAATAGGTAAGTATTTATTTATCTCGTACTGCGTTACCTGCGCCTTATACTCATCCCATTCCATTTTTTTATTACGGATAAAATATTCAAAAACTTTATTCCCCAGGCATTCCTTGACCAGGCTGCTATTCTCGGTAATCCTAATTGCCTCCAGTAGATCTTCGGGCAAGGACTTAATCCCTAAACTATCCCTTTCTTTTTCGCTCATATGATAAATATTATCATTTGCCGGATTAGCCAATTTATATTTGTTTTTCATCCCGTCTAACCCCGATGCCAGCATTACAGAAAACGCTAAATAAGGATTGCAAGCTGGATCAGGCGAACGATACTCGATACGGGTGGCTTTTTCTTTTCCTGGCTTATACATTGGTACACGGATAAGCGCTGAACGGTTCATATTTGCCCAACAGATATAGACCGGCGCTTCATAACCTGGCACTAAGCGTTTATAAGAATTCACCCACTGGCTGGTGATCGCGGTAATCTCCGGCGCGTGTTTAAGCAGGCCTGCGGTATAAGCCATCCCAGCCTCTGAAAGATGGTATTTACCTTTTAAATCAAAAAATGCATTTTTCTCACCCTTAAATAACGATTGATGCACATGCATACCTGACCCATTAATTCCAAAAATCGGCTTTGGCATAAAAGTAGCATAAACGCCATGTTGACGCGCGATCTCTTTTACCACCAAACGATAGGTCATCACATTATCTGCCATCGTTAAAGCATCGGTGTAACGTAAATCGATTTCATGCTGCGAGGGAGCAACTTCATGATGGCTATACTCAACTTTTATCCCCAAAGACTGCATAGTAAGAATAGTATCTCTTCTTAAATCTTGCGCCACATCCAAAGGCACTAAGTCAAAATATCCGCCCTGGTCTAATGGTTCGGCAGACTTTGCATTATTAAAATAAAAATATTCCAGCTCCGGGCCGACATTATAGCTAAAACCCAATTCTTTTGCCTTGGCTAAGTTACGTTTTAAAACATAGCGCGGGTCTCCTTCAAAAGGCTTTCCGCTTGGTTCATAAATGTCGCAAAACATCCTCGCTACACTATATTCATCTCCGGAACGCCAAGGAATAATCGCGAAGGTATCCGGATCCGGCCTGGCAATCATATCAGATTCTTCAATGCGCGCGAATCCTTCAATTGATGAACCATCAAA
>JAQUNE010000122.1 GCA_028717765.1 Candidatus Omnitrophota bacterium
AGGTGTGCAGGTAGGAAATTTCATAGAGCTTACCTTTATTAGTAGCACAGATGTTCCCTTTGATTTTGCAGAAGAACCTCTCCTTCTGCTCCTTATGATTATGCTCTTTTATAATAAAGAGTGCTGGCGCGGATTCTTTTACTTTTTGCTCAGGGATTTTCCTGACCATATAGATAAAATGCCTGCGGATCACGCTATGTATCCCTTGCTTATCCGCAATCTCTGAACTTGCAATGATTTTTCTCTTTTTTTCCAAAGAAGTCAGGTTTTTAAACAATAAATCCCGCATTTTTGCTTACCTTTCGAATTAAGTTGCCGGGTTGCCTTTAAAATAATTCCCCCCGTGCTTTAGCAACCCGGCTTTCCCCTTTACTTTTGGCTGGTGGGGACGAATTGTAATTAAAGTATACCTATATATAATCCAGGTTTTCAAGATGAAAACGGCGCGAAAAGAAAGCGGTTTCAGGGGGAGGATTTTTTAAAGCTCAAACGCGGTTCTTTGCCTTGAAACAAGCGAACCAGATTAGCACGATGGCGTAAAATAATAAAACCAGCGGCAAAGAAACTAAGAATGATCAGTGGCTTGGATAATTGGAAAAAAATCGCTGCTACGGGGAAGGTAATGCCGGCTAAAAGCGAGGATAAAGAAACTATGCGCACAAGAATAAAGGAAAATAACCAGACTAAAATCACGATCCCTAGAATCTTGGCAAAAACAAAAATCTTAAAAGATAGCCCAATTAATACTCCGAGGGAAGTCGCCACACCTTTACCGCCCTTAAAATTAAGGAAGATCGTCCAGTTGTGGCCGCAGATACAGATTAAGCCTAAAATAAATCTTAAGGCCTCACCAGGTAGAATAGAAGTTTTAGCTAAACATAAGTCAGCGATAAAAATTACGGGAACCACACCTTTAAAAATATCGATCAGCAAAACACTGATTCCTGCCCGCTTTCCAAAAACCCTTAAGGCATTGGTTGCGCCCACATTACCAGAACCAAAATCACGGATATCAATACCTTTAAAGATTTTTCCGAATAAATAGGCGGTGGGTATTGAACCGATCAAATAACTAATGATTATTGCGGGAATTATCCACTGCATAAAGCGTCTTAAAGCCCCTCCTGATATAGTCCGCTCCGGAAATAACCGTAAAGATGATCGCTATCCACCAAAAGATAACGGCAATTCTGATCTGCATTAAAACACAGATCGCAGCGACCATCTGAAAAGTTGTGGTAAGCTTGCCCCACTTTGTCGGGCGGATATCGATATTTTGTTTAACCATGTAAATCACCAGAACGCCCAAGAGAATAATTGCGTCGCGGCTGATCACTATCCAGGTTACCCAAAGAGGAAAATGTAGCTGCATTCTGCTTAAAGGCGAAAGAAAAATAAAAGCTCCCATAAGCAATAATTTATCTCCTAACGGATCTAAAACTAAGCCCGCCTTTGACTGCTGTTTTGATTTTCTGGCGATATAACCGTCAACCGCGTCAGAAATTACCGCTAAAATAAAAATTGCCAATGCCAACAACCTTAAGTATTCTCTTTCCGGAGAATAATAAATTAAACAGGCTATAAAGAATGGGACGGTTAAAATACGGAAAGTTGATATTTTATTCGCGAAATTCATTTTATAATTCTAATCCTCTGCGGCGGCCAATAAACTATTATTGCTTTACCTAAAAGGTTCTTTAACGGCACATAACCCCAATACCTGCTATCCTGAGAAGAAGCGGAATTATCGCCTAAAACAAACAAGCCGTCAGCAGGAACGACGATTTTCTTATTTTCCTGGCCGTATTCTCCGCGGTTATAATAATAGCGCTTGCCAAATTCCGGCTCCAAAAGCGGTTTATCATTCACATAGATCGTGCCGCTCTTAATCTCCACGGTTTCTCCGCCGGTAGCTACTAAACGTTTAATAAAATCTTTCTTCGGGTTTTCCGGATAAATAAAAACTACCACATCCCCTCTTTTTGGCTGCCGCAGCGCTGGTAGGCGCCAATCCATAAAAGGAACCCTTGCCCCATAAATAAATTTATTTACTAAAATTATGTCCCCCTCTAAAAGTGTCGGGCGCATTGAGCCGGTAGGAATTTTAAAGGCTTGGATAATAAAGGCGCGGATGATCATCGCCAGGACAAAAGCAACAACAATTGATTCAACCCATTCGCGTAATACGGATTTCTTTTTTATGCTCATATTTTTAATACCTCCAAAAAAGCCTCCTGAGGAATTTCCACTTTGCCGAATTGCTTAAGCCTCTTCTTGCCTTTCTTCTGCTCTTCCCAGAGCTTGCGTTTACGGGTAATATCTCCTCCGTAACATTTGGCGGTAACATGCTTACCTACGGAGCGTACTTTCTCCGATGCTAATATTTGCCCGCCCACTGCTGCTTGAATTGCCACTTCAAATAACTGCCGGGGAATTAATTCTTTTAGCTTATTCACTAAAGCGCGTGCGCGCGAATAGGCCTTTTCTTTGCACATTAATGAAGAGAATGCGTCACAGATCACACCGTTCAATAAAATATCTAATCTTACCAGGATAGTCGGCGTATAATGTTTAAATTCGTAATCCAAAGAACCGTATCCGCGGGTCAATGATTTTATTTTATCATAAAAATCAACGATAATTTCTGAAAGCGGAATATCAAAAATTATCTTCACCCGGTCTTCACTTAAGTATTCACTAGACTGAAAAGTCCCCCGCCTAGATTTTGCAAAATCGCAAACCGATTCTATGGTATCGATGGGAATGATCATCAGCAAAGTCACAAACGGCTCTTGTGCTTCCTGGATCTCTGGTGTAGGAGGAAGCTTTGCCGGAGTGTCTACATCGATTATTTCTCCATCGGTTTTCCTTACTCTATACACAACATTGGGGACTGTCAAGATTAAATTTAAACCATACTCCCTCTCCAGCCTTTCCTGGACGATCTCCATATGTAAAAGCCCTAAAAATCCGCAACGAAACCCCACTCCAAAAGACTGTGAATTCTCCGGCTCAAAGACAAAAGAGGCATCGGATAATTTTAACTTATCGATTGCCTCGCGCAGATCCGGAAAATCTCCCGGGTTTACCGGATAGACCCCACAGAAGACCAAAGGTTTTTGTGTCTTATAACCGGGTAACGCTTCTTTACAAGGATTGCGGCTGTCAGTAATTGTGTCACCAATAATAATTTCCCTAGGATCCCTGATATTAGCAGTAAAATAACCAACTTCACCACAGGAAAGAATATCCACCGGAGAATATTTCAGATTAAAGGTCCCTAGTTCCTCAATTTTATAAACCGTGCCGGAATGCATCATTTTTAATTGTGTAGCAGTATCGATTTTTCCGTCTACCACCCTGACAAAAACTACTACCCCTTTAAAAGCATCGTAACGGCAATCAAAAACCAGGGCCTTTAAAGGATGAGTGATTTCTCCGCTCGGAGCAGGAACTGCTTCTATCACTTTTTCTAATATATCCTCAACACCGGTACCTTCCTTAGCAGAAGCTAAAATAATATCCTCTTCTTTAAATCCTAAAACCTGAACAATCTGTTTTTTTACCCTGGGAATATCTGCGGAACTTAAATCAATTTTATTGATTACAGGCATAATTGCCAAATTATTCTCCATCGCCAGGTAGAAATTGGCTACAGTTTGCGCTTCGATGCCCTGGCCAGCGTCCACTACCAGGACTGCGCCTTCACAAGCAGCCAATGATTTAGAAACTTCATAGGTAAAATCAACATGGCCAGGAGTATCGATTAAATTTAAAACATACTGCTTCTGGTCCTTTTTAGACTTATACAAGAGCCTGACCATTGAAGCTTTAATCGTAATGCCGCGCTCTTTTTCCAAATCCATGTCATCCAAGAGCTGGGTGCCTTTATGCGACCTCTCTACTGTACCGGTAACTTCAAGAATCCGGTCAGCCAAGGTGGATTTACCGTGGTCAATGTGCGCGATAATCGAGAAATTTCGGATTAAATTCTTATCCATGCGAATTAATTTTGTTTAAAACTACCTCCACAACCTGATCAATGGTCATATTAGTCGTATCTAGATAGATCGCGTCTTCTGCTTGTTTTAAAGGTGCCACTTCCCTGGTAGAATCAATTCTGTCCCGGTTAGATAAATCAGCAGCTACACTTTCAAAAGTAACATCTTGCCCTGATTCCAATAATTCTTTATGGCGCCTACTTACACGTTCATTAAAATTGGCGTCCAGATAAAATTTCTTTTCCGCTTGCGGAAATACCACTGTCCCAATATCCCTACCATCTAAAACACTATTGGCACCCCTGCCAAATCTTCTCTGTAGCTCCAACATCACTTGGCGCACTTCTTTAATTTTAGAAATATCTGAAACCAGTTTGGTAATCCGCGGCTCACGGATCTCTTTACTGACATCGCGGCCGTCTAATAATACCTTTAACGCGCCATCCTGATTAGGGACCAGATCAATAGTGGTAGATTGGGCAAGCTGAATAATACGGGAGAGCTCACTAACTTGAGTTTTTGACTCAATAACCTTCAACGTCAAGGCCCGGTACATCGCACCGGTATCGATATAAAGAAAACCTTTCTTTTTCGCGACTCTTTTGGCAATTGTACTCTTACCTGCTCCGGCCGGACCATCTATAGCAATAATCATTGAATAGTTTCTCTTTTACGCCTAGCACTTTCAAGCATCTGCACTAACAATTTCTTATCTTTGTTTTTAATTGCTGCTTTTATTTTGTTTAAGTTCTGCTGGAAGATCTCGATTACCCGAAGGCAATTTGCGT
>JAQUNE010000123.1 GCA_028717765.1 Candidatus Omnitrophota bacterium
TGAAGCAGGTGTGGATTATATGGAGGTCGGTTACAAAAATTCCAAAAGATTATTTTCGCCCAAAGAATTCGGCAAATGGAAGTTCTGTGACGATGACGATATCAAAAAAGTAATAGAGGGCATTGATTCAAAGACTAAGATTGCGGTAATGGCAGACGTGGATAGGGTGGACCTAGAAGATATTAAGCCGCGTAAAGAGAGCCCGGTTTCCATGGTCAGGGTTGCCTCTTACGTGAAGGATATTGATAAAGCGATATATTTGGTGAACCACTTTGCGGATAAAGGTTATGAAACTACGGTAAATATTATGGCGATCTCTCGTGCTTTAGATAATGAGCTTACGGAAGCTTTAGAGCAGCTAGAAAAAGAATGTAAAGCAAATGTAATTTATATTGTCGATAGCAACGGTGCCTTGTACCAAGAGAGCACGGAATTCTTGATTAAGAAAGCCAAGAGTATTATCAAGACGAAAGAAATCGGCATCCACGCGCATAATAACCAACAGCTTGCTTTTGGAAATACTATTGAGGCGATCATTCATGATGCTAATTTTGTCGATGCAACAATTTACGGATTGGGCAGGGCCGCGGGAAATTGCCCATTGGAACTGATTTTAGGGTTTTTAAAAAACCCCAAATACGACATTCGGCCGGTGCTGGACGTGATTTCCCAACAGTTTATTCCGCTACGCAATAAAATCGAATGGGGCTATATTATTCCTTATGCGATTGCAGGGATTTTTGATGAGCATCCGCGCGCTGCCATGGCTTTAAGAAATAGCGCGAAAAAAGAAAATTACCGTGAATTTTATGAGAGTTTAGTCAGTGAGGTTGAGGAATAAAAAATGGACCTTGCCAAGTTTAAAAAGCAGCCGGTAATGGGGATTGTGCGCGGTGTAGAATTGTCACAGCTTGAACCGTTAATTGAGGCGGTAATTTCTAGCGGCTTGCAAACCCTCGAGATTACCATGAACACCAAAGGTGCGGTAGAACTAATTCGTAAAGCAAAACAAATTGCACAGGAGCGCCTGACACTGGGAGCTGGTACGGTATTGGATATGCAAAGTTTAAAAGCAGCCTTGGATTCCGGCGCGACTTTTATTGTGTCGCCGGTTTTAGTAAAAGATGTAGTTGGGTTTTGCCTTAAAAATAAGATCCCGGTTTTTCCCGGGGCACTTACGCCCAGTGAGATCTATGCTGCCTGGAAAGAAGGTGCGACAATGGTCAAGGTTTTTCCGGCAAAATTCTTCGGGCCGGAATATTTGCGCGAAATTAAAGCGCCTTTAGAAAAAATCGAGCTCTTGGCTTGTTCCGGTGTTACGCCGCAGAATATGCGCGAATATTTTTCCTGTGGAGCGAGTGCTATAAGCTTTGGAGCGAGTGTTTTTAGAAAAGAATTGCTGCAGCAAAAAGACTACGCCAATATTACTTCTGCAATTAAAGCCTACCTGCAACAACTTCCTTGATAATTATAGATGGGAATTGAGTTTTTTTATTTTAGCGGTATAATCTGGGGATAGGAGGAAGCCATGATTTTTATACAGATTTTTGTCATATTGCTAAGTGCTATTTTGGGTTTATTTGTATTTTTTAACCCGAGAAAAGTTATCGCTATGCAGATCCATTTTTACGAAAAAATAAACTGGAAGATGGAACCGATCTCCATGGATAAGGAAATACGCAATACAAGAATCATGGGCTCATTTTTAATCCTTTTGGGCTTATTCGTCGCGATTTATCTGGTTTTCCTGCAAGGATAACAATTCTATGGGCAAACTTAAACTTGATTTGCATGATATATTCAGTAACGGACGGGCAATTGATACAGAACTGAACAGGGTGATCCAGGAAGCAGTGGATAAAAAAATCGAGTTAGTGGAAATTATCCCGGGCAAGGGCAGCGGTGCGTTAAAAAAGAGTGTATTACGTTTTCTGGAGCAGCCGCAGATAAAAAAGCTCTACCGCAGGATTGAAAAAGACGACAAGAATTTTGGCAGGATTTTTGTGCATTTTAGGCATTAAGACAGGTAAAAACAGGGGAGGCGAGGCGAGCTTTTTCAAAAATTTGCTAAAGTTTAAGCCTTAAGGCGCTAAAAAAGCTTGAGTTTTTTTATATCTAGCGATATAGTATGAACAAGTAAAGTCTGATTTTTCAAACAGGACGAAGAAAAAATCTTAGATATGAAGATCTTCAAAAAAATCATTATTTTCCTGGGAGTAATTTTTTGTCTTTTTCTGATTTTGCTCTCCATTCTCTTTTTTGTTATAAGGAACCTGAAGATCAAAGATATAGTAGAAGATGAGATAGAACAGAGCCTGGGGATCAAGGTAACAATTGAGAAAATAGATTTTTCTCCTTTACTTGCGCATATTGGATTAAGTGGGATAACTATCCATAATCCTCCAGGATTTGGCCAGGATGAACTTGCCTATATAAACTCCATTCACTTTGTCTGCGACCCCGCAGAGATCTTGATCCAGAAAAAACCCAATCTTTATCTTTTTACACTTAACCTGCAGCGTTTAAATATCATTAAAAATCAAGACGGTAAGGTAAATATTAAGGAGATTATTCCTATCGATGAAGACCACCCTCAGAAACATGATCAGAAAACCTCATTTTATTTTGATGTCCTTGTATTAAGTGTTGGAGAGGTGATATATATAGAACATACGGCGCAAGGCAGCAATATCCGCAGGTACCCTATTGGATTAAAAAACGCCACATTTGTCGGGCTAAAAGATGAAGACGAGGTGATAAAACAGGTCATCTATAAGGCGATAGAGCATACGGATATCGGTAAATTAATTAACCTGACGATCATGCCGGTGATTACGCAATTAACAGGAACTTTAGATGCGGCGTGGGGAACGGCGAAAAGCGGAGTGAATGGAATTTTTGGGCTCGCGGCCATGCCGTTTAAAATGCTTTTTAACAAAAATTAATCAATCTTAAAGGAGAGTAAGGAGGTATTGATGATGGGGAAAAAAATTTTTGCGCTTTTATTTTTTGTATTTTTTATGCACACTTTTCTGGAAGGAGCGAACGGTATGGAGAACAAAAATGTGGTACTGGAAACTAATCAGGGAATAATTGAGATCAAGCTTCTGCCGCTTGTTGCGCCGAAGGCCTGTGAAAATTTTACTAAACTAGTGGAAAAAGGTTACTATAATGGTTTGATCTTTCACCGGGTGATCAAAAACTTCATGATTCAAGGAGGCGATCCTACGGGAACCGGCAGAGGCGGGAATTCAATTTGGGGAAAGCCTTTTGCTGATGAGTTTAGCAGCAGTGTTGGATTCGATAAGCCGGGGATACTTGCCATGGCAAACGCTGGCCCTAATAGTAACGGCAGCCAATTTTTTATTACTACAGCTAAAACTCCCTGGTTAGATATGCATCATACAATTTTTGGTGAAGTTGTTTCAGGCTATGATGTAGTACAAAAAATCGAAAATACCGCCGTTGATGCATCTGACCGTCCGGTCTCTGAGCAGAAAATCATCAAAGCGTATTTAAAATAATAAAGGAAGGCGATGTCTTGTATTAAGGGTGAGTTTAAAACAGGCAGGTTTCTTGTTCCTTACAGAATCTATGAGAATAATGGGCCGCATATTGTCTGTGTTAACGGTGTGCAGCAGTCCATGGCGATGTGGCATACTTTTGTCAGGCGTTTTTCCCGCGATTACCGGATAGCGCTTTTTGATTTTCCTGACCAGGGAAAAGGCAAAATTTTTTCTGGGCCGGCACGTTTATCATTTGACGAGCAGGTTGAGCTTCTTTTTAAGGTGATGGAGAAAACAAAAACTAGCCCTAACGTTACACTCTGTGCTGCTTCCTGGGGTGGAGTGGTGGCAGTTGGTTTTGCTGCTAAATATGGGGAGATGATCAAAAGGCTAATTTTGGCTAGCCTTGGCACGAAACCAAATAAAAATATGGTAGAGACAATTAAAATCGGCACAAAAATGGATATGAAAAACCGTCAAGAGATGGCGCGGGTTTTAATTAAGAGTTTCGGAGAAAATTTGACTAAACAGTTTAAAGAGAAAATTATCAGTCAGTTTAATACTATGTCGGATGAAAGCCTGCGCGCATTTTGCGAACATGGGTTATTTGTGATCGCTTCGAAAAAATTAACTGACCTGGTGGATCTAAAAAAGATCAAAGCCAAAACAATCCTGCTTAATGGTGAGAAAGATACCATTATTGACCTAGACGACGTAAAATCCCTTGCTTGTCAAATCCCGAACTGTGAAATGAAAATTATCAAGGGGGTTGGGCATTTCCTGCATATGGAGCGCGAAGAAGTCCTGGATATCTACGCAGAGATTCTTTCTTCCCGCTAGCTCCATTCTTTTAATTTTAAGTTCAGATAAATAATGAAGAATAATTTTTTTAAGCTAAAAGACCTTATTGCCGTGCATGGTTTTTGGAGAACCTGCGCTTATTTATTGAATATTGTTCCTGAGAGGTGGGGATTTGGGGTAATAAGGCTGTTTTTATATGATCACCAGGCGCGCCCGACAGAGATTGCCAGCGAGCGAAGTTTTAGAATCATTAAATCTATGGATCAATTATCGGATACGCAGATCGGTGCTTTGCGCCGCTACAGAGGAGAAAAGATCTGCATAAAATTTGCAAAACTTTTTCAGAGAGGGTGCTATTGCGCTATTGGTTGTATTAAAGAGCAATTAGGCTGTGTTTGTTGGGTGTTTCCTCTCAAAAGCCGTACCCTTCTAAAAGGCGAAACCGGTTTTATTATTAGGCA
>JAQUNE010000124.1 GCA_028717765.1 Candidatus Omnitrophota bacterium
TCTATTTTTATCTCCTCCGGCAAAATTAGGTGCGAGCAGATAAAAACTGCCGAATCCGAAAAAAACAGCCGGGTCATTAGGTTTTAGCTTTTCGGCTTTTTTAAGATTAGGAAAAACTGCCGTCCCGCTAATTATTTTTGCCAAAGGCCCGCCATAATGCGCGAGCATACCTTTAGAACCGCTATAAATCAGGATCGCCCGGACATAATTAGTTAAATCTGTCTTGCCCTGCCCCCTCTCGATCACCCCGCTCGCCAAGCTTATTGCCTGGTTAAAATCCATTTCTCTATATTTAAGATAAGCCAAGCTGATATAAGCAGGAGAAAAATCCGCATGCGCGCTAATAATCTGATTCAGCATTTTTTTACTTATTTCTAAATTATGCTCGCGGCGCAAAACTTCAGCCAGCCCCCACTGCGCGGGATAATAGCTAGCGTCTAAACTAATAATTTTCGCGAAGGATTCCTGCGCCTGCCGGTCTTGATGTAGGTTTAGGTGAACCAGCCCTAAAATATATAAATTCTCAGTTGATGCGGGATTCTTTGAAACATTATCTAAGGCCGAAACCAAAGTAAGATTATCCGCCTTTTCGTGGAGGCCCTTCCAGTCTAAAGCATAAGCTAATTCGCAGCTGATAAACAAAATTAGGGCAGTGAATAATATTTTTCTCATAACTGACTCTCCTCAAAAAATATTTTACGCTTTCTATTGTGATTTTTCAATCTAAATGTTACCTCTGGCTTTATTTCTAGATCGCGGTAAAATATAGTTTATGAAAATTACCTTGGCAAAATCCGCAGGTTTCTGCTTCGGGGTGAAACGGGCAATTGAAATTGCCTTTAAAACAGCTAGATTAGGCACAAAAGTCTACATGCTTGGCGACATCGTGCATAATGAAGATGTAGTAAAACAGGTGCAAAAGGCGGGTATTTGTAAAATTAAAAAACTTTCTCATGGTAAAGGAAAAATTCTTTTAATCCGCGCCCACGGAGCATGCCGGCATATCTTTGAAGAAGCCAAAGGACTCGGTTTCCAGATTATCGACGCCACTTGCCCGATGGTTAAAGAGATCCACCGCATAGTTAAAGAAATGGAAAACAAAGGCTACAAGATCATTATCATTGGAGATAAAAGGCATGATGAAGTCCACGGCATCAGCGGACAGCTGGTCAATCCGGCGATTATTATTGACCCCTCTGATAAACTACCTTTAAAAAAATTTAATGACTATCCTAAGGCATGTGTGGTGGCGCAATCAACACAAAACCTGGATACTGTTTTAAAAATTGTGCACAGGCTAAAAACTCATTTTAGAGAATTAAAGTTTTTTAATACGATTTGCCGGCCGACGCGCCTAAAACAGGAAGAGATTAAGACCATGCCGAAAGAAAACGACGTGGTAATCGTAATCGGTTCAAAGACCAGCGCTAACACCCGTAGGCTCTATGAGATCGCCAAATCGACTAATCACCGCAGTTTCTGGGTACAATCTAAAAAAGAGATAAAAGCAGGTTGGTTTAAAGGTGCGCAGACTATAGGCATCACCGCAGGTGCCTCAACCCCCGAAATAATCACCCAGCAAGTTATTGCCCATATAAAAAAGTTAACGAAAGTATAACTACTTATTTGTTAAAGCGACAATTTTTTCCTCAATAAGTTTTTTGTGCTTTTCTTCCTCATTGAGCAATAAAAAGAGTAGTTCCTTAATTTCGGAATACTTTTCGGCCAGACGCCGGTAAAGTTGAATAGAGGCCTGTTCTTTTGAAAGTGCGATTTTTAAAGCATCTACAGGGGTCATAATCACCTCCTAATTTTAAGCAATTAGTTTAAGGACTTGTTTTATTGGCTGATTTTTGTATATGCCTAGCTTTGCGGCTTCGGCTGTACATTCGAAAACCGTACTTTCCAATGCCTCTTTAATCGTCGAAACTCCCACAATCCTGATTGCTGGTTCATGAAATTTTTGCGCAACCGCCAGATCCAAATACCCACACATGATATATCCTTTTCTTCCAAGAAAAACGATCAAGTTTTTTCCAAAAAAAGGGATTAGATACGCCTGGATATATTTTGTCCCTACTCTAATTTTCTTTTGTTCGAAACTTTTTTTGCGCCTAATCTTCATCTGAGGATAAGCTGGAGACGTTACGGTCGATAAATTCGATAATTCTATCCTGAATCGCAGGGGTTAGATGCACAAATTCTACACCCATTCCAGGCTGCAGATGCAGCTGAATTTGCTTATCAGGGAGCCAGACAACTTTTGCCTCCACTTCCAGCTCTTCATTTTTGGGAGGAAGTTTAAATTTCAGGATTACCTCGTCTCCCAGCTTAAATTTTCCGCAGCCAAAAATATATGCACCGATAGCGCTTAGGTTCAAAATATCTACCTTTAAACAGGTAGGGCTACGTTCATATTTATTCTTTAATTCCACTTTAATATCAAGCGGCAGCCGCTTAAAACGGCGCCTTAATTGCATCTTTTTGATATTTTCAATCACCTTATCTTCTTTTAATACGGAAAGTGCCATCTCTTCGGTTGGGAAAATATCAATTACCCGGTCCAGGCCTGTGACGGAAAAAATATTCTTGAGGTGCGTTGGAATATTCACGAATTTTAACCTACCGTTATAATTGACGATTTCGCGGTACGCCAGGGCAATCGCAGAAACCCCCAAATAATCGATAAATTCCACCTCTTCAAAATTAAAAATCACATCAACATAACCATCGCGTACACATTGGCCCACTGCCTCAACTAAATTTGCGGCATCTACATCAATCTTACCGAATAAGTCCAAAACGATGACACTTGCCTTTGTCCTTGCCCTGATTTCCATGATTAATTCTCCTGATGAATTTTAGCTATTGAATTGAGCTCAAAACCTAACCGCCAATATTGCGATTTTACCCTGGCATTCTCTGTGATTTTAATCTCGGCTTGCCTTCCTAAGGCAACCACGCCATGCCATGTACCTTTTTTCAAGATTACTGGCCGATCTAAATAAAAACAACGGATCGCCTGTTTTGATTTTGAGTTGGCTAAATAAATTAAAGACTTACCTCTTACCGGCTCAAAACTCTCAAAGGTACCCCGATGCCTCTCAAGCCTATCGATAACCCTATCTCTAACCACCAAATAAGCGATCCTCCAGCCTACTTTTTTTGACTCAATAATCACTTTGCAAAAAAGATTCTTCTCTTTTTTGGCTAAATCTTTTTTTGGATATTCGATCACCCTGCCAAAATTTCTAAAATTTTTCGCATTGATTTTTTTAATCTTTAGCATAAGTAAGATTTTAACATAGAATCAAGCTTTTGCAATAGCTCTTACACGCAGTTTCCGATAATTTCTAATAAGCGGTCCTGATCCTTGCGCTTTAAAAAAGTGCTGGTAGATAAAGTAAGGTGCCTTTCGGCAAGAAAACTTCCTGCGGGGAATGCTTTCTGCGGGACAACTTCTTTAAGATAAGAATAACCGCTAACTACCGAAGTATAAATTATCGATACGCCCAGTCCGCAATTTTCGTAAGTATCCAAAAAACGGTTACGTTTAACCGGATCATCGAAAAGCAAAGTGAGGAATGGGTACGTACCCTGCCCGCAGCCAGATTCTTTAATCGCCCTGACCCCCTTTATCCCCTTTAATCCCTCCAGGTAATAATCTGCTTTTTCTCTCTGCCGCTTGATTTCTTCGTCTAAACGATAAAAACTTAAGTGGCCGATAGATTTTCGTAATTGAGAAACTTCATGCGTGGCGAAATCCTGATTAAAATCTTCGATCATTGCCCGAAGTTTATTTCCCCGCAGCTTCCAAAAAATCTGCGGCAGGCTAAAAATAAACCAAAAAGCGAATGGCCGGTAAAAAAGCGCGTAACCAAAAAGTTCCAGGATTTTTAGCCCTTCAGAAAAATAATCCTTTTTTACTAGCTCCCTTATTCTGCCTTCAATTAATTCCGCGTGCGCCTGCTCTTTGGCAGTAAGTAGGCCTCCTTCATAGATCGTTAATCCCTTGCCGCGGCAAAGGCTGAAAAAACCAAAGTCCCCCAACGTGCCGACTTTTTTCCCCTGGTAAGAAGCACCCAGGCTTTGTGCACAATCTTCTATAATAAAGATACCGTATTTCCTGGCAATTTTTTCTAAGGGGATAAATTCAAGCGGAAGGCCTGCTAAATGTGCCGGCACTACTGCCAAGACATCTTCTCTGCAACATTGGCCCTCTAATTGTTTTAAATCAAAATTAAAGCTGTCTCTAACTATATCGCAAACCTCAACCTTTAATCCTGCTCTTGCAATGGCCAAAGGTACTAAAGGACAGATAAAAGAAGGAATAATCACGGTTTTTTTCGAGGATAGCTCTTTTAGCCCTTCTAAGATAAAATAAAAAGCAGCTGTCCCAGAATAGGCCGTCCTTGCATAATTAACCGGCAGGTATTTTTTAAAATCATCTTCCAGGCCATACGCATATTTTGGGAATTTTAATAAAGGCAGTAGGTCGCCCCAATAGATGGGAAAACCTGCGGTAGGAGGAATTTCTCTAAATATACTCATCTAAAAGGTATGGAAAGAATTAGCTTTACTTACTCTAAAATTTATTTTAAGATAGATTGACTTTTTTAGCAAGTTTTTTATACAATCATGCGAGGCGTAATGTCTAAAAACAGGCTCAGCTTAAAAATCCTGCTTTTTC
>JAQUNE010000125.1 GCA_028717765.1 Candidatus Omnitrophota bacterium
CGCAGAAGTGAATTGCCAGGATTTATTGGCAGGGAAAAATTCTAAGATCGAGTGATCTTTGTCACGCGTGCCGAAACTGGAAATTGCCTGTCCGCGGTTAACATAGAAGACCCACATCGGGATGCCGTACTTGCCGGCAATGCCGGGGAAAAAGTTTGCTAAGGGTTTGGCAAAATTGTAATTCTCGATCACAAATTCGCCCTGGCTGTTCAGGTAATATTTTGGTTTCTTCTCTTTTATACTCATCGACATTTGCTTATTTTACATCTTTCTACCATTTTGTCCAATAGAATTTTTTCGGTGGAAATAAAAATTTTATGCGAGATTTTGCCAGTGCCTGCGTCTATTATAGTAAAAAGGAGATAACTAAAATGTCTAAAGAAATCGCCGTAGAGGTTATTGCTACAAGGATTCTGGAAGTAAGAGGCAAGAAGGTAATGCTGGATCGGGATTTGGCCAAGCTCTATGGGGTTAAGCCCAAAAGATTAAATTTTAGTTGTTTCACCAGAAGAAACCGCTTTCAAAATCCTCTTAAATCTTCTTGAATCCTTACCCGGTCAGATTATACTTTACTTAGTCACAGTCAAGTGAAATGAAAGTCTAACATTATGCGAATGAAAAAGTTAAAAGTAAAAATTTTTTTTCTTTTTATCATCCTGTCTTTTTTTCTTTCATATAAGGCGCAATATCTATACGCTGATGATAGTAACGCTGAGATTTCCAATTTTAACGATAAGGGATTGAGCTTCGAGGTTCTTCCAGAGGAATCCGACTTTGGTTTAGGTCAAGAATATTACGCTGACTATGGCGTTACTAGTTCGCAAACCGGTGATTTCATTGATCCTTATGCTAAAGATGTGGAAAAGGGTCAAGCCTTTATAGAAGCTCCTGCACAAATATCCAGTAATCATTTTTCTCCTAATGCTACCATTGCCACAGATGTATCCGGAGCCTTTGTAGACCAATTTGGCGCGGTTAGGCCAGATACTGCTTCAGAGGCAGTAGGATTAGCCCAGGAAGGTAATGAAAGCAGTGTTGTTGACATTACTCGCACTAATGCAGATAAGGCTGCTATCCAAAAACTAAACCAAGGGATGCAAGGTTTAACTGGTGAGCAAAGGCAAAATTATATCAAAGAACACACAGAAGAATATAAGCAAGCCGGTGCTATCTCAGTATTTTCCGGAAGTGGATATGGTGAAGTTCTGGTAGATAAATTACCTGATCCTACCACAAAGGTTGATTATGCTGTCTATGGACAATACAATAAAAAAGGGCGCTACATTGCTGATTCTCCATTGACTAGGGACCTCGTGTTATCGACTTATTTTTGCCAAAATGCTGATGTAAGCACGGCGGATATTAAAAAATATACAAAATTATATCAGAATGCTTTACCGCCAGGCAGTTCTTTTGGATTCGTAGGAGATGGCTCTGCAGTAGAAATTGCTCCAGGCGTATATAGCACTGGAAAACATGTAGTTGAAATTGATAAGCACGATTCTGGAGATAAAATCCAACTTAACGGCAGGGAACTTACGATTGATAAAATCGTAACTGCAGATAACGATATCGCTGTTTTTACTACTAGAGAAAACCCCACAGCCAGTCAACTAAAACCTGGAGACTCGATACCAGTTATTCCTTTTGACATAACACCAGTTAAAAAAGGCGATAGTTTATACTTTTACGGTAGAGATTCTAAAGGAGCTAAGCCTGGCGATAGGGAAGTGGTTGGAGATTATTACGGAAAGATAAACGATGAGCCATGGTTAATACGCGGAGGCGTATCAGGCGGGTTTACCTTAGATTTTATGGGAATCCCCGGCCAAAGCGGTTCTGGTATTTATCAAAAAAATGCTTCAGGCAATGCCATATTGAGAGGAAATATTTTTAGAGGAGTTAAGAGGGTCTCGGATGATAAAAATCCACCTATCGATGCTCTTTTTACTCCGGCAGAACATACCTATAAAGCGCTCGACAAGTTACAAGAAAAATATAAGACGCTTTCCCCTTAAGCTCCAGCAGAGGGCTTTATTTTAGAGTAAAATAAATAGCAAACATGGCAGATAAAAAGTCATTTATTCTATTATTGGTATTAACTATGAGTTTCCCCGCCTTAAGTTTCGCCGAAACCATCATTCTTAAATCCGGCCAGAAAATTGAAGGGAAAATCACCGAAAGAACTGATAAATATATCGCTGTAGATATCGCAGGCACCCTTCAGCCATATTTCATTGAAGATATTGAGAGTATTGATGGGCAGAAGCCTTTTTTATCGAAAGAAAATGAATATAAGGTTGCCATGGCACCAGAGCTACAGAATTTAAAAACGCTTTGTAGCAAGGAGTTACAGGACGATGTCCTCAAGTATTTTATCGCGAAAGATAAACAAACCGGTGAAATCATTCATCCTAAGATAATATCTCAGCAAGTAGTAAGCATAAAAATCGGGCAGACGCCATATGAATTAGAAAGTTGGGAGGAATATTGGATTATTGATTCAGGCGGAAAGACAAAAGGATATTATATTAATTTTAGTTCTTCTCCTCAGGGAGGAGTTGATTTTGCTTTTAAAATAGGAAAAGAATGATTTAGGGGCATATCGGAAAAGGTAATTCTACAAAAAATTTTCTTCTCACCGGAAAAATTCTCTTAGGCTTTAATCAGTCCTGCCTGTAAGAGGAGCAGCCTACCCTTTTAATTCGTAAGTAACACCAATAATCTAATATCTTTTGACTTTTATTATAAAGGATGATATTATAAACAATTAACTTTAATTGGAGGAACAGGTTATGTCAATTATTAACAAAGAAACTGTGCAATATGTGGCGCATTTGAGCCGTATTGAATTAAAGGAAAAAGAGCTAGATCTGCTTTCCGGACAGCTAAAGGATATTCTGGATTTTATTGATAAATTGAAGGAAATTGATATTACCAATATCGCGCCAACCAGCCATATTTTACCGATTAATAATATATTGCGAGAAGATGTGCTTAAGGATTCCCTTCCTGTAGAAAAAACATTAGCAAATTCTCCTGAGCAAGAAGGTAATTTTTTTGTCGTCCCGAAGGTTATTGAATAAGCCAGCCAGAAGAATGGAAAAGTATAATTTAACCGCGCACGAATTAATCGAGCAAATCAATAAGAAAGAGACCTCTGCACAAGAGCTAACTGATTCTTTAAAGAAAAGAATTCACGACGTAGATCCAAAGGTTAAGGCCTATGTACGTGTTGATCATTCGTGTCAAGCAGCGAATCAAGAAAATAATGCATCATCGGCCATATTAAAAGGCATTCCGGTTTCTATCAAAGACAATATCTGCACCGACGGAATCAATACGGAATGCTGCTCTAAAATTCTCACAGGTTTTAAGCCCCCCTATGATGCCACAGTAATCAAAAAATTAAAAGCAGCAGGAGCTACGATATTCGGATTGAAGACCAATATGGATGAATTTGCTTTTGGTTCGTCTACGGAGAATTCTTATTTTGGCCCGACGCACAACCCCTGGGATCTGGAATCTGTTCCCGGAGGTTCTTCCGGAGGTTCAGCTGCGGCAGTAGCTGCTGATGAAGCGATATTAGCTTTAGGCTCGGATACCGGTGGTTCGATCAGGCAGCCAGCTGCTTTCTGCGGTGTGGTAGGCCTGAAGCCGACTTACGGAAGGGTTTCCCGTTACGGTCTGATCGCTTTTGCTTCAAGCCTGGATCAGATCGGGCCGTTGACTAAAGATACCAGAGACGCGGCCTTGTTAATGAATGTTATTGCAGGTTACGATCCGCTCGATTCTACTTCCGCAAATATAGAAGTTCCGGATTATACGAAGGCATTGGTGAATGATGTTAAGGGCCTAAAAATTGCTGTGCCGAAAGAATATTTTGTAGAAGGTATCGATCCTGAAGTTAAGGTGACTATCGAAGAGGCAATTAAAAAATTAAAGTCCTTGGGCGCTGAGTGTAAAGAGGTAAGCTTACCAAATACCCAATACGCTGTGCCGGTTTATTATATTATTGCCACTGCGGAAGCTAGTTCCAATCTAGCTAGGTTTGACGCAGTGCAGTTTGGGTTTCGTACTGCCGCTCGTGTAAAAAATTTAATTGAGATGTATAATCATACCAGAGGCGAAGGCTTTGGCGAAGAAGCCAAAAGAAGAGTGATCTTAGGTACCTTTGTCTTGTCACATGGTTATTACGACGCCTATTATCTGCGGGCTCTCAAGGTGAGAACTCTGATTAAGCAGGATTTTGACCGGGTCTTTAAAGATTTTGATTGTATTGTTACTCCTACGTCACCAACCGCGGCATTTAAAATCGGAGAGAAGGTTGAAGATCCTTTAAAGATGTACTTATCTGATATCTATACGATCTCTGTTAATCTTGCTGGGATACCGGCAATTTCTTTGCCTTGTGGATTAACTAAAAAAGGTTTACCAGTAGGGCTGCAGATTTCAGCCAAGCCTTTTGCTGAAGAAATGCTTTTTCGGCTAGCGCATACTTATGAACAAAATACCCAGTGGCATAAATTAAAGCCAAAACTATGAATTACGAAGCAGTAATCGGTTTAGAAGTGCATGTACATTTAAAGACAAAAACTAAGGCTTTCTGCGGTTGTTCCACGGAATTTGGCAAAGAGCCTAATACGCAGACCTGTCC
>JAQUNE010000126.1 GCA_028717765.1 Candidatus Omnitrophota bacterium
TTTGCGTTACGCGTAAAAGAGAAGAAGTTAATGCGCGTTATTTTGGCCCTTATACGAGCGCAAAATTGCTTAGAGAGGCCTTAAAAATAATCCGTAAATATTTTCCATATCGCTCTTGTAAACAGTTACCTAAAGAAGCATGTATTTACTATCGGCTCGGGCTTTCTCCTGGACCGTGCATAGGTAAGGTTAACAAAAGAGAATATGCCAGGACCATCCGGAATATTTCTTTGCTTTTAGAAGGTAAGACCGAGGTATTGATAAAAAATTTATCCCGGCAGATGCTGATCAAAGCCAAGGGCCATGATTTCGAAGACGCAGCAAAGATCAGGGACCAAATTGGCGTTTTAGGGCAAGTGCTCCCGAATTCTCCTGGCCCGTATAGCCAAAATGAAATAGAGGACTTAAAGCAGGTTTTAAAATTAGATAAGCTGCCTTGGCGCATTGAGGCTTTTGATATCTCCAATATTTCCGGTAAAGAAGCAACCGGTTCAATGGTGAGTTTCTACCGCGGGAATCCCGATAAAAATAATTACCGGCATTTCCGGATCAAGACCGTAAGCGAAATCAATGATTATAAAATGCTTGCCGAGGTGGTAAATAGGCGCTATTCCCGGCTGGTCAGAGAAAAATTATCCTTGCCTGACCTTATTCTTATTGATGGAGGCAAGGGGCATCTTTTTACTGCCCAGCAAGAATTGGAAAAATTAGGGTTATCCATTCCTCTGGCCTCTATTGCCAAGGAGCAGGAAAATATTTATCTTAAAGGCAGGTATGCGCCGCTAAAATTAAATCCCCGTACTCCTGCTTTAAATTTGATGCGCAGGGTCAGAGACGAGGCGCATCGTTTTGCAGTATCCTATCACCATATCTTAAGAAGAAAAAAGATCATAGGAAAATGACCCCTTTCGCGAAAAAAGTCTATAAAGCTTTATTAACTATACCGCTGGGGCAAGTACGTACCTATAAGTGGCTGGCTGCAAAAGCAGGCAAACCCGGTGCCTGTAGGGCAGTGGGTCAGATCCTTAAAAATAACCCGTACCCTTTAATTATTCCTTGTCACCGGATTATCGAGTCTAGCGGGAAATTAGGCGGGTACGCCTTAGGTAGAAAAAAGAAGGCTAAATTATTAGATTTGGAAAGACAGATTAAAAAATTAATGGTATAATAACATTTTGGAGGTGGTCATGACCATAAAAGAATTAATAAAACAGATGGTAGATAAAGATGCTTCTGATCTTTTTTATCGTGCCGGAGGCGTGCCGCACTTAAAAGTAGACGGTAAGTTGGTTCCTGTCTCTAATACCTTAGTAAGCGTGGATGATGTGATTAAAGGCTCGCAGGAATTAATGAGCGAAAAACAAAGGGAATCCTTGAAACACAATCTTGATGTTGACTTTGCCCTTTATTTAAATGAATTTAACCGCAGGTTGCGTATCAGTATTTTTGTCCAACGTAATTCGCCATCTATAGTTATCAGGAATATCCGCAGCCAAACCTCGACATTCGAAGATCTGCATTTGCCTTCAGAGATTTTGAAAAAATTATCCTTGGAATCTCGGGGGCTTGTGCTTTTAACCGGAAGCATGGGAAGTGGTAAGTCCACTACCATTGCCAGTATGATCCAGTATATCAATGAAAATTGCCAGAAGCATATTTTAACTGTTGAAGAACCAATTGAATATACTTTTCGCGATAAAAATTGCGTGATCAATCAAAGAGAGTTGGGGTTAGATGTTGCTTCTTATGCCTCAGCATTACGCGCCTTTACTTTGCAGAGCCCGGATGTAATCTTTATCGGTAATATCCATGACCTCGAAACAATGTCTGCAGCACTGACAGCTGCGGAAACCGGAGTTTTAGTCTTAAGTACGCTGCATACGATTAATGCCAGCCAAAGTGTGGAAAGGGTAATTAACTTTTTTCCTCCACACCAACACCAGCAGATCCGCAGCCAGTTATCTTCTTTATTAAAAGGCGTGATTTCTCTGCGGCTCTTACCGATGCAAGGCCAGCCCGGGCGTATCCCGGCTTATGAAACGATGTTACTCAGCCCTACAATCAGCCGCTTGATCAGGGAAGGCAAGGATTGGGAGATCCCCAATTTTATCGAGGATGGCGCGGTATTCGGAATGCAATCTTTTAATCAATGTTTGTTAGGCTTATTTAAAGAAGGTAAAATCAGCGAAGAAGATGCGCTTAATTTTTCCGATAACAAAGAAGAACTTACCCTGGCTTTAAAGGGGATCAGAAAAGTATAAAACTGCGGAGGTATTATGTTAGAAATAATCAAAGAAAAATTAGCGTCTATTTCCTCATATTTAGAAAATCTCAGAGGTTATCTTTGAGGTAGAAAAAAAACAAAAAGCTATCGAAAGCCTGACGCAAGAAATGTCCAATCCGGGCTTCTGGGATAATACGGAAAAATCCTCGTCAATAGTAAAAAAGCTAAAAAATCTCAAATCCTCTGTTGAGCCATGGATAGCCTCTTCGGGAAAATTTAAAGAATTAAAAGAATTGGCAGAAATTGTTAAAGAAGAAGATGCCGATTTATTGAAAAATTTAAGCACGGATATTGAAATTCTGGAAAAGGAAGTTTCCCAGCTGGAATTTCAGGCACTCTTAAGCGGTGAATTTGACTCTAATAACGCGATCTTAAGTATTAATGCCGGAGCCGGAGGCACGGAATCATGTGATTGGGTAGAGATGCTACTGCGCATGTACAGCCGTTTTTCCGAGAAAAAAGGATATCAAATAAAAACCATTGATTTTCTGCCTGGAGAAGAAGCTGGAGTAAAGAATGTTACCCTTTTAGTTGAGGGGCTCTATGCTTACGGTTATCTTAAGGCTGAGCGCGGCGTACATCGGTTAGTGCGGATTTCTCCTTTTGATGCCAATAAACGCAGACATACTTCTTTTGCTTCTGTAGATGTGATCCCAGAGGTTGAAGAAGATATCAATATAAAACTGGAGGAAAACGATTTGCGCATCGACGTTTACCGTTCTAAGGGTGCTGGCGGACAAAGTGTGAATACTACTGATTCCGCTGTGAGGATTACACATCTGCCCACTGGTTTGGTTGCTCAGTGCCAAAATGAACGCTCGCAACACCAGAATAAACAAACCGCGCTTAAGATATTAAAAGCGCGTATCTATGAGCAAGAGAGAGAAAAGAAAGAACAAGAACTCATGCAGCATTATGGCGCGCAAAAGAAAAAAATCGAATGGGGCAGTCAGATTCGCTCTTATGTGATGCAGCCTTATACTTTGGTTAAGGATCATCGTACGGGTTATGAAACCGGTGATGTGAATAAGATTATGGATGGCGGGTTAGATGAATTTATTGAAGCGTTTCTAAAATGGCGAAATAAAGAAAATCGGGGCCAATAAAAGATGTTAGGATTAATTAAAGAAACTATTCTTAAACAGAAGCAGGCGGCAATCAAGAAAAGATTCCCCGCGGTGAATATTCATTTACATATCGATATGCCCAGCCCATCGATGAATAAGATGGTGGAATTGGCGGAAATTGTCAATACAGTTAATCAATGGGAGCCAAAAATCAGCGTTCTTTCGGATAACGACTTAAAGGACCTGACTCTAGAGTTTAAAGCCCATATCCAAAAGAAATCGCAGGAGTATGCGGCGCATTTAGAAGAATTAGAAGATGCATTATTTGCCGCGGCTATTCCTGAAGAAAAGCAACGGATCAAAGAAAAGATAAAAAATACCCGTAATAAAATTTATGAAGAAATCTTACCTAAGGCGTTTGCCGTAGTTCGGGAAGCTTCTAAACGCACAATTGGGTTGCGTCATTTTGATTCGCAGATTGCCGGAGGGATTATCCTACACGAAGGTAAAATCGCGGAGATGGCAACCGGAGAAGGAAAGACGCTGGTTGCGACCTTGCCAGCGTATTTAAACGCACTTTTAGGCAAGGGCGTACATATCGTGACGGTTAATGACTACCTTGCCAGGCGTGACCGGGAATGGATGGGGCCGGTCTATGAATTCTTAGGTTTATCCGTCGGTGTGATCCAGCATGAGTTATCCGATGAACAGAGACAAGTTGCGTATTCCTGTGATATTACTTATGGAACGAATAATGAATTTGGGTTTGATTACCTGCGTGACAATATGAAATACCGGGCAGAGGATATGGTGCAGCGCCCCTTTTATTTCGCGATTGTTGACGAAGTAGACTCGATTTTAGTTGATGAGGCACGCACTCCGTTAATTATTTCCGGCCCGGCAGAAGAATCCACGGATAAATACTATACGGCAAAGAGGATCGCCGATCAATTAAGAGGTAAGCGTATCACCGAGAGAGATGAAATCGACGCCAAATATAAAGGTATAGATTTATCCAAGGGCTTTGATTACTTGGCGGATGAAAAAGGTAATACGATTTCCATGAGCGAAGAAGGCGAAGCAAAGGCGGCGAAGATCTGGGGGGTTGAAAGCCTGCATGATATCGAGACCATCGAATACCGGCATCATACTATTGCAGCTTTGCGCGCCAAAGAATTTTTTCAGAAAGATGTGGAATACGTGGTAAAAGGCGGGGAAGTTATAATTGTCGATGAATTTACCGGGAGAATGATGCCTGGAAGACGCTGGTCAGATGGTTTACATCAGGCAGTAGAGGC
>JAQUNE010000127.1 GCA_028717765.1 Candidatus Omnitrophota bacterium
ACTACTTTCGCGGTTTTTAAATCCATTTTACGGTTTAATGCCACGATCCCGCCGAAAGAAGAAAGAGAATCGCACTTCCAGGCATTGATAAAAGCCTTATCCAGGGATTTGTCTTCGGCAACCCCACAAGGATTATTATGCTTCACAATTACTGCCGCGGGATTAGCGAATTCTTTAACTAATTCAAAGGCAGCATTAAGATCCAGGATATTATTGTAAGATAACTCCTTGCCTTGAAGCTGCTTTAAATTAATTACCCCTTTGGTTTTGCCTTTTTCTTTATAAAAAGCGGCCTTTTGATGCGGATTCTCACCGTAACGCAGCTCCTGGATCTTATCAAAATTCAAACTGAAATTGTTGGGAAATCCTGCTGCAGCTTGTTTCTCAGGCAAAAGATGTTCACTCAGATATGCGTAAATTGCTCCATCATAAAGGCTCGTCCTGCCAAAAACTTCCACCCCTAAATCGCGCAGCAAATTTTCCGGCAAAGAGCCTTTGTTCTTTCTTAATTCCTCGATTACCTGGCTGTAGCGCGCAGGATTACAGATTACTGCTACGGACTGAGAATTCTTCGCCGCAGAACGCAGCATTGAAGGCCCGCCGATATCGATGTTTTCGATTACTTCTTCTATTTTTACTCCGGGCTTTTGCGTGGTCTTCTCAAAAGGATAAAGATTTACTACTACCATATCTATGAGGCCGATATTATGCTCTTGAACAGTTTTCATGTGCTCGCTGTTTTCTCTTAACGCTAATAAGCCGCCGTGAATTTTCGGGTGTAAAGTTTTTACTCTTCCGTCGAGCATCTCGGGAAATCCGGTATATTCGGAAACTTCTTTTACCGGAATATTATTTTCGCGAAATAATTTTGCCGTCCCTCCGGTAGAAAGAATCTCCACGCCAAATTTATTTAATTCCTTGGCTAAATCCAGAACCCCTGTCTTATCCGAAACACTAATCAATGCACGTTTAATCTTCACCATTCAACTCTCTCCTTTTTATTTTAAATTAATTTTGCTGTGGGCGTTTGGGAACGAACGTTATTTGTTAAAACGGAAGTTTACGAGGTCCGTATCCTGCATGATATATTCTTTTTGCTCCAGCCGCATTTTGCCGGCTTGCTTTACCGCTGTCTCGCCGCCAAGCTGTATAAAATCATTAAAACTGATGATCTCCGCGCGGATAAAACCCTTTTGAATATCCGAATGAATACTTCCTGCTGCCTCCCAGGCATTAATCCCCTTTTTAATCAACCAGGCGCGGGTTTCTTTTTCTCCGGTGGTAAAAAAACTAACGTAACCGCCCTCTGCCACTGCGCGAAAGAATAAACTATCAAGATTTTCCATTTCCTGCTTTTCTGCTAAAACGACCGGCTTTAACGTAGCCAGAGAATAGGAAGAAATTGCCTTTTTTTCCGTTTCATCCAATCCGGCATTACTGGCAAATTCTTCTTTTTCCAAGACCGCTTTTATTTTTTGCGCAATTACTTTTTCTGCTTCCTCAGTAATCCGGCCCAGGCGAGTTTCAATAAACTCTAAGTCCTTTAAAATTAAATCCGCGCGAGAGTCTTTCAACGTAATAATCGCATCTGCTTCATAAAGAGCATCCTCACCGACTAAATCTATCTGGACATAAGTCTTCTTCTTCGCCTTAGTAATCTTATCCACCTGGTCCAGCCGGCTGTCTTTAACATTCACTTTACCTAATTTAATTTCCGGAAGAGCAAATATGGCAATTTTCATGAGACCTCTACTTCTGTTTTCTTTGATGCTTGATATTGGTTAATAATTCCCGCTGCGATCTTATGGGGTACTTCTTCGTAATGCGAAAAACGCATTGTATATGAACCTCGACCGCCGGTGAGAGACCGTAGGTCATTAGCATAAGTAAACATCTCCGCCAAAGGGACATTGGCTTTGACAATTTGCGACTTACCTCTTACGTCCATTCCCATGATCCGGCCGCGCCGGGAATTAATATCCCCGGAGATAGCACCCAGGTATTCCTCTGGAATCACCACATCCACACTCATGATCGGCTCCAGTAAAACCGGGCCTGCTGCCATTACGGCTTTTCTTAAGGCCATGGAACCAGCGATCTGAAAAGCCATATCCGAAGAGTCAACTTCATGGTAAGAACCGTCGTAAAGGATTACCCGAATATCCTGGATCGGATAACCCGCAACCGCCCCTTCCAAACAGGCTTGCCGGATACCCTTCTCTGCCGAAGGAATGAAATTTCTCGGGATTGCCCCGCCAAAAATCTTATCGACAAATTCAAAACCCTTTCCCTTTTCTAAAGGTTGGATCTCGATCCAAACATCGCCATATTGTCCGCGGCCGCCGGACTGGCGCTTAAATTTACCCTGGACCTTGGCACTTTTGGTCACTGTTTCCTTATAAGAAACCTTAGGAGTGCCTAATTCCACCTCAACATTAAATCTTTTTTTCAAACGCTCCACCATTACCGTAAGATGCAAATCTCCTAACCCGGAAATAATCATTTCCTTGGTTTGCGGATCATGTAAAACCTTAAAAGTCTGGTCTTCGGAAGTCAATTTATGCAGTGCCGCGGAAATCTTGTCTTCATCAGCGCGCGTTTTTGGTTTTACTGAGGCGGAGATTGCCGGCTCAGGAAAAACAATCGGACTAAAAAGCAGCGGATCTTTTTCACCGTCCAAAGAATCCGAGGTGCTTGTTTCTTTCAATTTGGCAATTGCGATAATATCTCCGCAAGAAGCACCCTCAATTGTGCGCTGTTCCTTGCCCTGTAAAAGGTAAACCGGGCCGATTCTTTCTTTTGTGCCTTTGTTCACATTATAAAAGGCAGTATTAGCTAATAATTTACCTGAAAAAATCCGTAACAAAGAAAGCTGCCCGACGTAAGGATCGGCAATCGTCTTAAAGACAAAGGCGGAAAATGGAGCATCTTCTTTAAATAAAACCTCTTTTTTTTCTTCTTGTTTCCTAGGATCAACTGCTTCTATTTTTGTGCGCTCTAAAGGAGAAGGCAAATAGTGGATTACCGCATCAAGTAATTCCGGAACTCCTTTTACAGTCAAGCCTGAGCCGGATAAAACCGGAAAGGCCTTACGATTATCTACAGCCAGATGTAGGCCTTGCGTAATTTCTTCGGGAGTAAGTTTCTCGCCTCCTAAATATTTTTCCAATAATTTATCGTCGCTTTCTGCCACTGCCTCAATTAAATCCGCAGCCTCCATTGATTCTACGGTCACCGCGTTCTTAGAAAGCCTCTCCTTAATGTCTAAGAGGGTTTTATTGACGTCTGCTCCTTCTTTATCGGTCTTATTGATAAAAATCAGGCACGGCAACCCTGCTTCTTCCAATAATTGCCAGGCGCGCTCTGTGCCAACCTCAACTCCGGAAGTTGCATCTACCACTAGAACTGCACTATCCACCGCGCGGATTCCGGAAATCGCTTCGCCAAAAAAATCAGCGTAGCCTGGAGCGTCAATCATTTGAATTCTTGCACCTTTATAATCGCAGAAAAGCAAACTAAAATTTATCGAGCTTTTTCTCTCAATTTCATCAGAGCTATAGTCACTGACAGTAGTACCTTCCATTACCGAGCCTTTTCTGGTGGTGGCTTTAGTAAAATAAAGGATCGTTTCGGCGAGAGTGGTTTTTCCGGATTGGGCATGGCCTAAGAGGATAAAATTCCTTTTATTCTTGGCATCCATAGACTTTCGCTCCTTCGTAAAAAATAATTAAAAGATTAATTAGATAGGGAATTAACCGAATTATTTTTTAAGAGATTATTAAATTATATACCGGTATACTGGCAGGGTCAAGCAATAAAAAAGGTAAAAATCAGGATTTTTCTTTGATTTTTGCCTTAAGCGCATCTGGTGTGTCAATATTTTCTCCGGAGACTTTTTCTTCCATTGCAAAATCGATCAGGGCCCTTAATATTTCATTGTAAGAAAGCTTGTGCCCCGTAGAAAAAAGCGAGTCTTTCCCAAGTTTGTCCAAAAATTCCACTTCATTACGGTCAAGCATGGTAATTACCTTGTGTTTCATTAAGTTTTTATTAATCTTATCGATTGTTTTCTGCATTTTTCTACCTCCAGGGACCGATTAGTTTTGACACGTTCACCGTATCTGAGGTGCTGTCGTTAACTCCATTACTGTCAGTAACCGTCAGGGTCACCTGATATGTTTTATCCTGCCACCAGGGAGAATTCTGAAAAATATGATTTGGATTTGCTACAGCCGAGGAAGAACCATCCCCAAAATTCCAATTGTAAGAAACAATATCCCCGCTTCCAATCTCCGTGTTGGATGAGCTAAATGTTACTGCTGAGCCAGTAGTTGGCGCAGGCGTCACAATCGAGATTTTTGCCTTCGGCGGCAGTTTTACATGTAGTGATACGGTTGCTATATTAGAGTCAAACTGTCCATCATTGGCTTTAAAGGTAAAGGAATCGTCTCCTATATAGCCGGTATTCGGGGCATAGTTCAGGTTAGGAGCTGTGCCTGACAAAGAACCCTGAGTAGGGCTGGTAAGAACAGTATA
>JAQUNE010000128.1 GCA_028717765.1 Candidatus Omnitrophota bacterium
TGGCTTTCTTTTCCATCTGGCGATCTGTGAATTTTTTGCCATTTATTGTTCCTTCTGCTTGAAAGGCATTCCGAATAATTTTAATAATTCTCTTGCCTGTTCGTTGTTCTTAACTTTTTTGATCACAAAAGTAATATCCATACCTTGTGAACGAGTCAATCTATCTATTTCAAGCTCAGGGAAAATACCCTGCTCAGTCAAACCTAAAGTATAATTTCCGCCCTTATCAAAAGAATCTACCGGCACTCCTCTAAAGTCACGGATACGCGGCATTGCAATATTAATAAGCCTATCCATAAACTCATACATTCTCCCCCGCCTTAAAGTAACCTTACATCCTACTGGGTGGCCTTGCCTAACTTTAAAGTTAGAAATAGCTTTTTTAGCCCGCCTCATGATCGGCCGCTGGCCGGAAATCAGGGCTAATTCTTCCATGGATTTCTCCAGGATCTTAACATCTTGCATGCCTTCGCCGACGCCCATATTAATCACAATTTTTTCCAATTGCGGGACAGCGTATTTATTTTTAATATTAAATGTCTGCATCATCTGCGCAGTAATTTCTTTTCTGTATAATTCCTGAAGTCTGGGTGCCATTTTATATTGCCTCTTTACAGGCTTTGCAAATCCTGGTTTTTGTGCCGTCTTTTAGAACACTAAAGCCAACTCTGGTGGGGCGATTGCAAGCTTTGCAAACTAACATAAGATTGGAAACACTTATATAAGCCTCAATTGATTTAATTCCGCCCTGTTGGTCCTTTTGGCTTTTACGGGTATGTTTTTTGACTAAATTGATCCCCTCAACTAAGGCCTTTTTGCCGTCGCGGGTAATTTCAAGCAGTCTTCCTTTTTTACCTTTATCTTTGCCTTTTACGGCTTGCACAGTATCATTTTTCTTAATCTTTAACATTTTATCTCCAAACTCCCAACTCCAAACTCCTAACTAAATTACCTCTGGAGCTAATGAAATAATCTTAGTGAAATTCTTATCCCTTAATTCCCTGGCCACCGGTCCAAAAACACGGGTGCCCCTGGGATTATTGGCGGTATCAATAAAAACAATGGCATTACGGTCAAAACGAAGCACTGTTCCGTCTTTACGCCTAATAGCATTCTTGGTACGCACGACAACAGCCCTGCCTTTTTCACCCTTTTTAATCGCTGCATCCGGGCTTGATTCTTTAATGTTCACGTTAATGATGTCGCCGATTTCGGCATCCATGCAATTTTTCTTGCCTAAAACGCAGATCATCGAAGCTTTTTTGGCGCCGGTATTATCCGCGACATCTAAAATCGATCTTAACTGTATCATTTTATCTATTCCTTAATTTCAATCCTGGGAGTTTCTGATTTTTTAATTACTTCGATTAATCTATAACGTTTATCCTTGGATAATGGCCGTGTTTCTTCAATGCGCACCTGATCATCCATTTTACTGATATTATTTTCATCATGGATTTTAAACTTATTGTAGCTTCTGATCATTCTGCCATATTTAGCATGCTTACTTACGCGGGTAACTTTGACCACCCGGGTTTTTTGCATCTTATCGCTGACCACTATTCCTATATATTGCTTTCTTGTACCCATCTAACCCTCTTACTCTTTCTTTTGGCTTAAAATTGTCTGTATCCGCGCGATATCCCTTTTGATTAAGGAAAACATATGCGGCTTGTCAACTCTACCGGTGTAGCGCTGTTCATTCAATTTAAATAATTCTTCTTTGAGCTTTTTTTCTTTGGCAATCAACTCAAGCACTGACGCGTTCTTTAATTCTTCTAATTTAGTTTTGTTTTTCATGGTTATCTCTGTGTTCTAGTAATAAATTTGGTCCTTAAAGGTAATTTATAAAGTGCTAACCGAAAACATTGTTTGGCGTATTCCTCTGGGACTCCACCTAACTCAAATAAAATCCTGCCTCTTTTTACCGTACAAACCCAATGATCCAAATCCCCTTTACCTTTACCCATACGGACTTCTGCCGGCTTTTTAGTAATAGATTTATCCGGAAATATCCTGATCCACATCTTGCCGCCACGATTTAATTTACGGGCTAAGATAACACGCACAGCTTCGATCTGGGTGTTTTTGATCCAGCCGTTTTCTAAAACCTTCAGGCCGTATTCACCAAAAGCCAAGGTTGCCCCGGTTGTAGCCACACCACGGCGATTGCCTTTTTGTAATTTACGATATTTAACCCTCTTGGGCATTAAAACCATGGTTACTTACCTTCCTGATTGCTAGCTTTATTGGTTTCTGCTTGAGGCTCCAAAATATTAACTTCCTCTTTAGGATGAATTTTAAACATATTTTTCTCTAATATGTCGCCTTTATAAATCCAAACTCTTACCCCAATTAAACCATAGGTAGTTAAACTTTCGGCAAATCCATAATCTATATCCGCGCGCAAAGTTGAAAGCGGAATCTTGCCATTCTTATAAGTTTCGGTACGCGACATTTCCGCGCCATTCAATCGGCCAGCAGAAGTTATCTTTATCCCTTTAGCTCCGGCTGACATGGTTTGTTCAATCGCTCTTTTAACTGCCCTGCGGAAAGCCACTCTTTTTTCAATTTGTAAGCAAACATTCTGAGCTACTAATTGAGCATCCATAGCCGGATTTTTTATTTCTTCCACATCAATTGCACTTTCCGAATTCACTAAAGTAGTTACATCCTGACGTAATTGCTCGATATCTGAACCATGGCGGCCAATAATGATACCCGGGCGAGCGCTATATATGCGCACCCTGACTTTCTGGCCCATTCTTTCAATAATGATCTTGGAGATCGCAGCATGCTTAAATTTGGTTTTAATCATTTTTCTAACTTTATAATCCTGCTCAATAAATTTAGAATAATCTCCCAGCTTAGCAAACCACCTCGAGTGCCAAGTCCTGATAAAACCCATTCTTAATACCAGCGGATGAACCTTATGACCCATTATAATCTCCTAGCACAAAAAGTGCATGCCAATCTATCCTATAAGATTGGGCTACTTGACGTCCAATTCAATTTTAATATGTGAAGTTCTCTTTAATATCGGTGCCGCTCTACCAAAAGCTGCAGCCTTAAATCTTTTCCAGCTGGGGCCTACGTCGCAAACAATCTTGGAAATATACAATTGATCAAGATTAAAACCTTTGACCTTGGCATTAGCGGTTGCCTGATCCAAGAGTTTAAGCAAATGCTCTTTAGGGCGCTTATTGATGTTAACCAAAATAGACTTTGCTTCCCCAACGTCCTTATTACGGATAAGGTCAATTACCTGCCTGACCTTGGGAGGTGAAAGCCTAATAAATTTTCCTTCAGATTTCGCAATCATTACGTTTTCTCCGCAGCTTTCTTAGCCTTGACGCCGCCATGTTTTCTAAAAATTCTTGAGGGCGCGAATTCGCCTAATTTATGCCCCACCATATTTTCGGTAACAAATACAGGGATATGCCTTCTGCCATCGTGCACCGCAAAAGACATGCCTACAAATTCCGGTATGATAGTTGAACGCCTTGACCAGGTTTTGATCGCCTGCCGGTCACTTAATTTACGGGCCTTTTCGACTTTCTTCAATAATTTCTCGTCAACAAATGGTCCTTTTTTTACTGAACGTGCCATAAGTTATTTCCTTCTCTTAATAATAAATTTATTGGAATATTTTTTACGATTACGGGTCCTGTAACCTTTGGTAGGTTTGCCCCAGGGAGTAACCGGATGCGGATTACCCTGTCCAGCCTTACCTTCACCGCCGCCGTGTCCGTGGTCGATCGGGTTCATAGCTGAACCTCTAACTGTAGGTTTTACACCCAGCCAACGGGTTCTGCCAGCTTTACCAAGAACGCAAGCCTCATGCTCAACATTGCTTACCTGTCCGACTGTGGCGTGGCAATTCAAACTAACTAATCTGACTTCACCGCTAGGTAATTTTACATGGGCAAAATCGCCTTCCTTAGACATGATCTGCGCAGAAGTTCCAGCGCTTCTAATAATTTGGCCACCCTTACCAGGGACTAATTCTAAATTATGGATTAAGGTTCCAGAAGGGATATTTCTTAACAAGAGGCAATTGCCGACTTTCACTTCGGCTTCTTTGTTATTAGTAGAAATTATTTCATCACCGACTTTGATATCTAAAGGAGCAACTATATATTTTTTAATTTTATTGGGGTATTCTAAAAGGGCGATACGAGAAGAGCGGTTGGGATCGTACTCAATGGCAATGACTTTTGCGGGGATATCCATAATGTTGCGTTTAAAATCAATGATACGCAGCATTCTTTTATGGCCACCGCCGATGTGACGGGTAGTCACGCGTCCATGGTTATTCCTTCCGCCGGTTCTAATAATAGGAACCAATAAAGACTTTTCCGGAGTATTTTTGGTAATTTCCGCGAAATCGCTTCCAACCATCCAGCGTCTTCCCGGTGATGTAGGTTTAAACTTTTTTATGCCCATTTTATTGTGCCATCTCTATTTTTTGGCCGGCTTTTAAAGTTACCACGGCTTTTTTA
>JAQUNE010000129.1 GCA_028717765.1 Candidatus Omnitrophota bacterium
CAATGCCTGATCGGTCTTGATTTTAAGGTCTTCGATGGATTTTAAATAGTAGGGATGTTCCTGGGACTAGTGTGAGGCGAGATTAAGTGATATTTTAAAACTTCTGAAAAATTCGTCTAGGGCTTCTTGGCTCTGCACAATGTATTATTTTACTGCAAAACAAAGAAAATCTCAAACTTTCTTTTTTATCTATTATTGATCGTAAGTAGAGTAATAATATGGAGTGCGGGCCTGAAATTCCGCGGCACAGGTATCTACCAGTTTAAAATCAGGCTTGATGCCGAAAGACTTTCGCAAGGCAATCAAATCCTCTTCTTTTTTACCTAAAAGATTGGCAAGTTGTATATCACTAAAACCATATTGCTTGGCAGTAGTTAAAAGTTCTTTCTCGATTTTACCTTTAGACTGAATGATTTCTTTTTCCAGGTCAATAATTTCTTTTAGGTTATAAAGGAACCAGCGGTCGATTTTTGTCATTTCGTAAATTTGCTCGATATCGATATTTAATCTTAGCGCGTCTCCAAGAAAAAAGATCCTTTCAGCATTAGGAACCCTTAATTTTTCCTTAAGCTTTTCCAGCGTGCCGTTATCCGCCTTAAATTCTTTCTTCCCCTTAAAAAGCATACTCTCGAGACCGAATTTTTTTATTTCCAGGGAGCGTAAACCCTTCTGCAATGCTTCCTTAAAGGTCCTGCCAATAGACATCGCTTCACCTACTGACTTCATGGAAACAGTAAGAGTGGGATCCGCGCTAGAGAATTTCTCAAAAGTAAAACGCGGACACTTAACCACGCAATAATCAATCGAGGGCTCAAAACAGGCAGGAGTTTCCTGAGTAATATCATTACGGATTTCATCCAGGGTATAGCCCACAGCCAATTTAGCGGCGATCTTGGCAATAGGAAACCCTGTAGCCTTGGAAGCCAAAGCAGAACTACGTGAAACTCGCGGATTCATTTCAATAACCACCATCCGGCCGTTTTCCGGATTAACCGCGAACTGAATGTTGGATCCGCCAGTCTCTACTCCAATTTCCCGGATGCAGGCAATTGCCGCGTCACGCATCTTCTGATATTCCCTGTCCGTGAGAGTCTGAATCGGAGCTACGGTAATGCTATCCCCGGTATGAATACCCATCGGGTCAAAATTTTCGATAGAACAAATAATTACCACATTATCTTTCAGGTCACGCATTACTTCCAACTCAAATTCTTTCCATCCAATTACTGATTCCTCAATGAGGATTTCTGTAATCATACTGGATTCAAGGCCTTGCTTAGCTAACTCTTTAAACTCTTCAATATTATAGGCTACACTTCCTCCGGTACCGCCAAGGGTAAAGCTGGGACGGATGATTACCGGGAAACCTATTTCCTCTACCACCTGAAAAGCTTCCTTCAAAGTATGAGCCTGCCCGCTTCTTGGCAGATCCAGGCCGATCTTTTTCATTGCCTCTTTAAATAATTGCCGATCTTCGCCTTTTTTGATCGCTTTAATATTTGCTCCGATAGTCTCGACTTTATATTTTTTTAAAATCCCTTTTTCCGCCAACTCTACAGCGGTATTCAAAGCGGTCTGTCCGCCGAGGGTAGGCAACAAAGCATCAGGCCTTTCCTTGGCAATGATTTTTTCAATGATTTGCACATTTATCGGCTCGATATAAGTACTATCAGCTAACTGGGGGTCAGTCATAATTGTTGCCGGATTGGAATTCACTAAAATTACCTCGAACCCCTCTTGTTTTAATACCTTACAAGCCTGGGTTCCGGAATAATCAAATTCACAGGCTTGGCTGATAATAATCGGGCCGGAGCCGATAATTAATATCTTCTTTATATCTGTGCGCTTAGGCATTTGAATACTTTTTTATTAAATTAATAAAATTATCGAATAAATACGCCGCATCATGCGGCCCGGGAGAAGCCTCGGGATGAAATTGCACGGAAAATACAGGGAATTTTTTGTGCCGCATACCTTCAAGGGTTTTATCGTTGAGGTTAATATGGGTTATTTCTATATTTTTGTCTTTTAATGAATCAATATCCACGCAAAACCCGTGATTTTGTACGGTAATTGCTACCTTCCCGGTTTTTAGATCTTTTACCGGATGATTCGCCCCATGATGACCGAATTTTAATTTAAAGGTCTTTCCACCGAAGGCCTGTCCAAGCATCTGGTGGCCTAAACAGATACCGAATATTGGTAGCTTTCCGATTAATTCCTTAACAGTCTCTACCACATAAGAAACCGCAGCAGGATCCCCTGGGCCGTTAGAGAGTAATAACCCGTGGGGTTTTAATTTTAAAATTTCCCGCGCACTCGTACTCGCCGGCACGACAATTACCTTACAATTATTTTGCGCCAGGATCCTTAAGCTATTAAACTTAATTCCGCAATCCATAACCACTACCCTGTATTTACCTTCTTTATTCCATTCATAAGTCTTAGTACAGGCTACCTTTTTAACTAAATCTACACCAATCAAGCCCTTTGATTCCTTGGCTTTTTTGATTAAACTTTTCTCATCTAGATCCATGGTCGATAAAACTGCTTTCATCGCACCAAGTTCTCTAATGCGTAAAGTAAGGGAACGCGTATCTATACCTTCAATACCCAAGATGCCATTTTCTTTGAAATATCCGGCAAGAGAATTCTGCTTGCGCCAGTTGCTGGCAACCTTACTATATTCTTTAACCACGAGACCTTCGACAAAGGGTTTGCAGGATTCGACATCTTCCGCGTTGACGCCATAATTACCGATTAAAGGATAGGTCATTGTGACAATCTGGCCCCTGTATGAAGGATCAGTAATAATTTCCTGATATCCGGACATGCTGGTATTAAAAACTACTTCGCCGAAACTCTCCCCCTCTGCTCCGAAAGATTTTCCACGGTAGATTGCCCCGTCTTCTAGTGCTAGTATTGCGTTCATATTATTTATTTACGGTTAAGGCAGCTTTGATAAACTCTTTGAACAACGGGTGCGCCTTATCGGGTTTAGACTTAAATTCCGGATGGAACTGTACAGCGATAAAATAAGGATGGCCCTTAAGTTCAACTATCTCCACTAAATTTTTCTTATGGTATACACCGGAAAAAATCATACCTTTTTTCTCTAGAAGTTTGCGGTATTTATTATTAAACTCGTATCTGTGGCGATGGCGCTCGGAAATTAACTGCCTGCCATATATTTTAAAGGCCAGCGTATTTTTTTTCAAGTTACAAGGATACGCGCCTAGCCGCATTGTCCCACCTAGATCTTTAATTCTATGTTGTTCCTCAAGCAGGCTAATTACCGGATATGGCGTTTTGCGATAAAATTCTGTGGAGTTTGCTTTTTTTAAAGCACAGACGTGGCGGCTAAATTCAATTACTGCGCATTGCATCCCTAAACAAAGCCCTAAAAATGGGATTTTTTTCTCGCGGGCAAACTCAATTGCCTGGACCTTACCTTCAATCCCTCGGGAACCAAATCCTCCGGGCACAAGCACTCCGGAAACTTCCTGCAAAAATTTTCCCGCGCCGTATTTCTCTATATCCTCTGAATCGACCCTGACTATTTCTACGTGGCAATCATTTGCTATCCCAGCATGCACCAAAGCCTCATACACCGACTTATAAGCATCCTGTAAAGTAATGTATTTGCCGACAAAAGCAATCTTGATATTATATTTCGGATTAAGTGCTTTTTCTACTACGATCTTCTCCCATTCCTTAAGGTCGGAAAATTTACAGATCAGATTAAAATGGCTTAAGATAATTTCATCAAGGATCTGTTTCTTAAAAACTAAAGGCAGCTGATAAATGGAGTCCACATCCTTTGCCTCAATTACCGCCTCTTTCCTGATATTACAAAAAAGAGAGATTTTATCTTTTACTTCATCAGAGAGGCTTTTTTCCGAGCGGCAGATTAAAATATCCGGCTGAATCCCGATCTCGCGTAAAGTCCCTACGCTATGTTGTGTAGGCTTGGTTTTAATTTCTCCGGCAACCTTAATGTAAGGAACCAGGGTTAAATGGATATAAAGCGTATTATTGTATCCGACTTCCTGCCTAAATTGGCGGGCAGCTTCTAAAAACGGCAGGCTCTCGATATCGCCTACCGTGCCTCCGATTTCTACCAAGACAATTTCCGCACCAGAAACCTCGGCAACCTTTTTGATCCGGTCTTTGATTTCATTGGTGATATGCGGAATTACCTGAATTGTCTTACCTAAATAGTCGCCTCTTCTTTCCTTGGAAATTACCGTATTGTAAACCTGCCCAGTAGTGACATTATTAAATTTAGTGATCTTTGAATTAGTGAAACGCTCATAATGGCCCAGATCAAGATCTGTTTCCGCGCCATCTTCAGTCACATAAACCTCACCGTGCTGATAGGGATTCATCGTCCCGGGATCCACATTAATATAAGGGTCAAGCTTCATCAG
>JAQUNE010000130.1 GCA_028717765.1 Candidatus Omnitrophota bacterium
GAATAGACATAGGGCCTACCCCAGGGGTCTATAGGCTTTTTTTTCAGATATGGCCCTTTACCGGTTTTTGCGTTTAGATCATCAAGGCTACTGGGATATTTACCATTATCCAGCTCATACATATCTAGGGCCATGGCGATATTGGCATTGATATCAGCCTTGGCCGCGGCAATACGCGCCTCTTCTGAACGCCCGACAAGCCGAGGCATTACCATCGCAGCCAAGACACCAATAATAATTACCACCAACATGAGTTCAATTAAGGTAAAACCTTTATTTTTCATAACTCCTCCTCTTATTTACCTTGCCAATAAATTTATCTGGAATATCGGTAAAAGCATGGATATGACAATGAACCCCACAATTAAACCCATCACTAAAATAATCACTGGCTCAAGCATCCTGGTAAGATTTTTAATTATACCATCCACTTCTTTTTCGTAATCATCCGATATGCGTAAGAGCGCCTTCTCCAATGTCCCAGTTTCCTCTCCTACAGCAACGATAGAGTTTACCATGCTAGGAAAAAGTTTTGATTCATTTAAACAGCGGGATAAGCTCAAACCGTCATTGATCCGCTCCCTAAACCTAAGCAGCTCATTTTTTAAAATCTGATTTTCTGCCAGTGCCGCTGAAATATCCAGAGAAGAAGTAATGGTGATACCGCTAGAAAGCAACAATGCTAAAGTATGCATCAGGCGGCTGGTTTCGCTCTTTAAAATAATATCGCCCAAAAAAACTATTTTTAACTTAAACTTATCCCAAATAATTTTATTCTGTATCGCCTGCTGTGAACGACGGAATAAAAATATCAATAGTGCTAAAGCGGATAAAATCAACCACCAATATGCGCGTAAAAATCCGGATACGGCAATCAATATTCTGGTGGGTAATGGCAAGATTTGCCCCATATCCTCGAACATTACCGTTAGCCGCGGGATGACAAAGGTCAAGAGAACTACGATTGTCGCGGCACCTACGAGAAGGATAAAAACAGGATAGATAAGGGCCGAACGCAGAGAATCGTTAAACTCCTGCTCTTTCTCTAAAAATCCGCTCAAACGCTCCAGGGCATGATCAATATTACCACCCACTTCTCCGGAATGGACTAGCTGCACATAAAGATTAGAAAAAAGTTGGGGGTGATTCGCTAAACTCTCCGATAAAGATTTTCCATCCTTGATCTTACTTACCAGATCATTAATCACGGCCCGGAAATATCTATTCGTGGTCTGACGCGAAATAATATTCAACCCGTTGATAATATTAATACCTGAACTAATCAAATTGGATAACTGGCGGGTAAATAAAACGATGTCTTTCTTTGCTACCTTATGAAAAAACCAGAAGCCTTTTGTCTCCAGAGAAATATCGACCGGTTGTATAGAAACTGGAAAATATCCGAGCTTAGTAAGTTTAGTTACGGCATCACTCTCAGATTCAGCTTCGATTTCTCCTTGGATGATTTTATCAGGTTGGGGCTTGGCAATATAAGTATATTGAGACATTTATTATTCGGGCAATTCTTCCTGCTGGGTTACACGGATAACTTCACTAAAAGTAGTAATCCCATCTATGACCTTACGTAAACCATCCTGACGTAAAGTTCTCATCCCTTCTTGAATAGCCTTTTGCTTGATTTGCTGGCTGGAAGCGCGATTCATGATCAATTCTCTAATCGGTGGGGAAATTGTGATAATTTCATGGATTGCGGTACGGCCGTGAAAACCGGTAAACCTGCATGCTTCGCAGCCCTTCCCTTCAAAAATGCTAAGATTCTCTGTATCTAGATTAAGATCTTTTCTGATCTCCTTAAGAATTTCGTTGTTTGCGGCTAGAGGCGCTTTGCATTTATGGCAGATTACTCTTACTAATCTCTGTGCGATCAGGCATTCCAGGGATGAAGATAATAAGAACGGCTCCACCCCCATATCAATTAGCCGGGTAATTGCTCCGGCAGCGTCATTGGTATGAAGAGTAGAAAAAACCAGATGCCCGGTTAATGCCGCGCGGATAGTGATTTCTGCAGTCTCATAATCCCTGACTTCTCCTACCATAATTACGTCCGGATCATGCCTTAAAATATGCCGCAGGCCAGTAGCAAAACTCAATCCTATCTTCGGATTCACCTGTATCTGATTGATCCCTTTAAGCTGGTATTCTACCGGGTCCTCAACGGTAATAATCTTTACAGAGTCTGAATTTATTTTCGCTAATGCAGCATAAAGGGTTGTAGATTTTCCCGATCCGGTAGGACCTGTAACAAAAATAACTCCGTGGGGTATTTTAATCACTTTTTCAATGATCGTTAAACCCTCAGGAGAAAGCCCGGTTTTTTCTAATTCTAGTGAAAATTGCGGGCTCAAAATCCTAATATGCACTCCCTCCCCGAAAGAAGTAGGCATCGTGGAAACGCGCAAATCAAGTTCCTTTTCTTCAATTTTTATTTTTATCCTTCCATCCTGGGGAAGGCGATGTTCAGCAATATTTAGGTGTGCCATGATCTTGATACGAGAAACTATTGCCGGATGAAAATATTTTATTGTTTCCGGAATATTAATATTATACAGTAACCCATCTATCCTGAAACGGGTACGTAATTCATCCTGAAAAGGCTCTAGGTGCACATCGGTTGCCCGGCTCTTAATCGCCTCTGATAAAATCTGGTTCACAAATTTAATAATTGAGGCATCTTCCGCCAGGTCCTCCAGGTCTTCTGCTTTTTCCGCTTCCATCCGCGCTCCCTGAAGATCTGCCTTTTGAGTAATCATCCTTTCCAAGGTCTCTGCCCCTACGCCATAGTATTTTCGTATCGCATCCTGAATATCTGATTCACTGGCAAGCACGCCCTTTACCTCTAATCCCAATAATAATCTTAAATCATCCAGCGTACGCACGTCTAGGGGGTCGGTCATCGCAACAATCAAACTATTATCCTTAAATTCCAAAGGAATGATCTTATAATGGCTGGCAAATTTTGCGGGAACTTTCTGAATGATCAACCCTTCTATATCTTTGTCTTTTAATTTTATATAGGAGATATTTAACTGGCGGGAAAGAATTTGGAAAAGTTTATCTTCCTTGGCAAAGCCTAATTCAACTAGGGTTCTACAGATAAAATGACCGTTATTTTTTTGTTCTTTAAGTGCAATCTCCAGCTGTTCAGAGGTAATAATGCCTTCATCTATAAGTATCTGTCCGATGAGAACACCATTTCTGCTTACTTCCATGTTTAAATTATATACCTCTTATTAAAAAAAGTAAAGTATAGGTTAGGGCCTATATTGGGAAAGCCGCTTAATGCGTTTAAGCATATTAGGATGCGTACTTAAGAGCTCCATCATCCGGTCACCGAAATTTAAACGTATTTCTTTTGTCCTTAATTGCTCTAATTCAGAAGAATCCAAGCTACCGCTTTTATCTAAATCGAGCTGGGCGAGTTCGCGGATTTCATTCATTGCCCGGGAAGGATCATTTAAAAAAAAGGCCTTCAGGCCCTCTGTCTCTTTTAGTGACTCTTTATCCATGCGTGCTGATCCATATACAAGCTTATAAAGGCTAGAAGCAAGCCAAGCAGGTTTATTCCCCAACTCAACAGATCCTTTATCCGCGAAATATTCACGGATACGTGAAGCATAAAGCACCAATAAATTAGTGAGAAAATAAAAAATGAACGCCGCTAACCCGATTAAAGCAGCGTTTGAGCCCCTCTCATCTCTCCTACGGCCATAGAAAAGAAACTGCCAGGCAATACGGTACATAATTGTAGGAATTACGGAAAGAAGGGTAATGGTTAAAACATCCCTGTTTTTTAGATGCGACAATTCATGACCTAATACTGCTTTTAATTCATCATCATTCAATAAATCCAAGATACCCTCTGTAACACAGACGCGCCCGTCTCTTAAGCTCCTCCCAAAGGCAAAAGCATTGGGGATATTGATCTGCGCGATGCAAATCCGAGGCGTGGGGATATTTGCCCTCATGCTTAAACTTTCTACCATCTGAAAAAGGCGCGGGTATTCCTGCCTTTTGACATATTTTACCCTCATACTCCATTCGATGATTTTCGGGCCGATCATATACTGAATAAACATCATTACAGCAGAGATAACCAGGTAAAACCAAAAATCACCCACATGCAGGAAACTTCTACCGATTACAACGATCACAGCGTAAATAAAACCAAACAAAATTGTCAATAATAGCCACATTCTTAATTGTAAAGACCACATTTTACTTCTCCCCCTTTGTATAGAGATACACACTGGCCTATTAGCCCAGAAGGGCACACTTGGCAATCCTTTATGCCAAGGTGCCGATAGCACCCGACGCTAAAGGATGCGTCGGTGTATCACTTTCTGTGGTAGGCCAGGTGTCAGAATCGAAACATTTATTTTACTACGTCAGCCTTGATCATAAAC
>JAQUNE010000131.1 GCA_028717765.1 Candidatus Omnitrophota bacterium
GTAAAGGCGATAGCCCCACCGTACCTCCGCTCTCCCTTCCCCAGAAAGCAGTATAATTAAAACGCTTATCCGCAACTGGAGAACTAAGCATGGTACCTCGCAATATTTCTCCCGGAAAACTTAAATTATAAAAATCCGGGGTATAATCTCCTCCCCGGAAAGTAAAATCCTTAAAAGGGCCTAATTTGCCGTTAGTGATTCCAAATGTGCCGTAACTAAACTGCGTATCCGTTTGCCTTCTTACCATTATCGCAGAATCTAAATTGCCATACGGGCTTTCTCCGGTCATGCTCCAGTTATGAATATATGAGTAAGTTCCCGACCGTTTTAGAGTTTCCAGGCTCCTGCCGGTCTCTTGGGCCAGCCAATCAAAAGAATAGCGCATCTTGAAACTACGGTTTAATTCTTCTTCCTTACGCATCAATTCTTCATAAGTCGGGCCTTCTGGCTTGGGAAAAATTCCCTGAAATTCTACCGGCCAACGCCCATTATCATCCCAGACCACTAAATCCGCATAGCCAATATTCTTTCCTGTAACTACCAGTGTATCCGGATCCTGTTTTTTCGCGCTTAAAATCTGCGGCTGCAGAATTAAGAATTTTTCAATATTGCGGCCGTGCAAAACAAAATTCTCTCCTTCGTTAATTTCTATTGCCTTGCTTAAACCTTGTTGGCTCGAAATGAGATTTAATTCCTTTAAGACCAGCTTTTCTTTCGGCGCTGCCTCTTTCTTTTCTTCAGCCGCAGCATTAAAACCTTCCTTTTTTGGTGAAACTCGCTGCATTTCGAATTCATCGAGAAAATCGCTTACAGATTCTACTTTTCTCTCCACTTGTTGCTCTGATTGTGATATTTGTTCTTGTGTGGGATATACTTCTTCTACTCTAACTTGTAATTTTTCTTCAATTTTCTGGATATATTTGATGGCGGGAAGATAGTCTTTTTCCAGCATTAACACCTTTTGAAACTCGCTCAGCGCCTCTTGGTAGCGGCCCTGTTGATAGAAGCTTATCCCGGCTTCATAAAGCGCTTCGGGAAGCATGCTATAGGCAAAAAGATGCGCATGCAAAATAAACAAGAAAATAAAAATTAACCCCGAGATTTTTTTCATCAAATTAAACAATAGACGGAATTAATGCAGTTGACCGACGTTCAGGATTTGGCCTTGGGGGCCAATCTTAATCTCTGTTTCTTTGGTAACCGGAGGGATTCTTGTGCCGATTGTTTCCTGCAGCGCTTTATTAGTATCAAGCGTAAGTACTAAATCATAAGTACCCGCGGGGACAGGTTCTTCCCACTTTGCCTGGATTTCACCGCTACTGCCAGCAAAGGTATAAACATCCTTAAGTTCTCCCCGGGCAAGCACCTGGCCGTTCTTATCCATCAGGTAAAATGACCCACCGCAAGTAATATCCACATTGCCGGTATTTTTAAAATCTAATTTTATCAGCAAGCCGCCATTTGGCCCTAACTTCTTCAAAGAAAAATTATCAATGTCGTAAGTTCTTTTTACCGTACCTTCTGTCTCCACATAAAATAATGTAGCAATTCTGATCTTTAAATCTATGTTAGCCTCTCTTCCCGCTTCAACCTTGCCTACTTTACCAAGCTGTGTTTCAAAAAATAAAGCCGCGTAATAAGCACCTTCGGCTTCTTGCGGGGCCTTGACAGAATAGCTTACTCTTTGCCTGCCAAATGGGGGGATCACGAATTCAGCCGGAGAAAAAGTAATCCAGGAAGCGCAGGAATTTGCCAACGTGCCAGCCGGCAGGAACTCTTTAGTTCCGTCGCCGGCCGCAAGATAACGCCAATCTTCCAGGTATAAACGCATACTCCTGGCATCTTTATTGGGATTTTCCAGGTTAATTTCCCCATACGCCTGCTTGCCGGGAACTACGGAGAGCCGTATCTTTGATTTATCGATATACGGCAAGCTCTCCGCAAAAGAAAGATTAACCCCTAAACAGAAAAAAACCAAACAAAGAATTGCTCGAGTCTTAGACATCAAATAAAATCCTGACAATTTTACGGTGTAAGTGTAATCACAACCGTACCAGCGTAAGTTCCCGATGGCTTGGCGGTGGTAATCGGTAATACTCCTGTAGCATCACCACTACCTGTCCCTATCCCATAGTAAATCCTTAAAAACGCTCCGGTAAGCTGCGTACTAGTAAGGGCAACATTATTACTATTGGCGTAGCTTACTTTCTGTAAAACAGTACCCGAAGAAGGGGTAGTCTGTTTGACAAAAGTTACGTTTACATTGCCATCCAGATTATTCGTGGCATCTTTCTGAATGGAATTTGCCGTGTGGGTCAATGTCCAATTAGTCCCAGTATTATTATTCACACCGATGTCTACCGCATAATAGAACTGTGAAGTAAAGATGCTGTTCACGGGATCCAAAGTAAGTGTTCCGAAGTCAACTGGTACATTTGGCCCACTTTGCAAAAACACGTTATTTGAAGCATTCACCTGAGAAACCGTAACATTCAAAGCACTAGAAACTCCTGGAACATTCGCTGTTACAGTAATAGATTTCGTGGCCGCGGCAAAACAGACCGAAGCAACACTGATCATTAAAACCGTCAGCAGCACTAGTTTTAAGAAATTTTTACGCATTTTACTCCTCCTTTTTACAATTTTGATGCGCCATTAACGCAAAAAGATTCATTTTTTTTAAAGCTCTGATAAAGAATAGGTGATCCTCGTAGAATAATCTCCCATCTTTAAGTCTTTCGGGCTTTCTAGCCGATATTTAATTTTAAATTTATCAGCAGACCCCTGGTTATCTGAAACAAAAACTACAGTACTGCCTTTCTTTACCTCTTCCCACTGCGCTATCCTTGGTATCCCCTTACTCTCTAAAGTTTCTGTACGCAGAGCAAAATACTGCGAGGGAATGGTGCCTCCTTCCTTATTGGTTAAGTCCGCCAAAACATCCTGTGTCACCTGATATCGCTTACCGGTATTACTCATTACTTCAATTGCGACTTCGCTTTCCCTTGGCGGTTCCAGAGGTTTCACATTTTCAAAGGCAATCGCATAGCGCTGGTCCGCGGGGGTAATCTTTAAATCAAAAACACGTTCATTTTCTATTTCCAGATCAATAGCGTCTAACCTCGTCTGTGCCCCTTCAGCCTCCAAGATATAATCTATTTTGGTAATAAATTTGCCTGCTTTCTGACCGGAGAAATCAGCCAAACTATAGGAGGTCAAAAAATAATTATCGGCATTGCCACCGGCTGCCGAAGAATAAATTTCCTGCATTCCAGAAGACAAAGGTGTAATCCTGCTTAGGCCCACTCCTACTCGGGCTTCCTTAACTACAAAATTTACCGCACCTCTTTCTAATTTATTTCCTTCTAACGACTCCAAAGGGCGATTCAACATTTGGATAATTTTAAAAGGTTGGGCGAAATTTCCGTTTATTTTAAACAAAACATCCGCAGATTGCATACCTTCTTTATTGGGATTAAGCGAAATGGTTTTGCCTCCATTTACCGCGGAAATTTCAATTACCGGCTTCTGCCCCGCTTCCCTGCTGATTGTAATATACACGTCCAAGATCTTGGTAACCTGTGGCCGTGCCGAAGCAATCGGATTAAGCACAAAAGCAATCCTACCAAAATATTGCCCGGGTGCAAGATCCTCAATCTTAGTTATACCATAAGCTAAAGTAAAGCTATCAGCGCTACCTATATTATCGGACACATATAATAGTTCATCCTGGCGCATTGACGAATCAGTGACCGGAATGCGTAAATTTCCAAATTTATTCGTTCCTCTTAATCCGCGAAAAACAAAATTCTCCTGTAAAGTTTGCCCGGGATTCGTTCTGCTTTGAATCGGATTGATGAGCTTCTGGCGGACTTCATAACGCGTAGAAACATTCGAATTAACCTGGAGCGTAACTCCCTTAAAAGGATAGGCTTGGTTTAACTGCAGGCTAAAACCTCCATCTTCAAGCAAATAGGAAAGATCAAAATTATCTGCCGCTAAAAGAGGACCAGCAGTCAATAAAGAAACTAATAGAAGTAAACCAAGGCGTTTATTCAGCATGTTTTGACCTTATTATACCTAATTTACCTAACCTGTCAAATGTATTTTTATCATTTTAAAGGCAAGAAAAGCCACCTAAAGAGGCCCATTAAGTAGGGCGGGGTGCCTTAATAATAGAAAAAATCCGGATTAGTCTCCGGATTAGTAATAGAGAATCTTTTAATTAATTAAAACTTTAAAAAAGTTTTACTTTTCAGACAAAAAAGATGGGCTATGTATCAGGTTAATATTCAAGGTGTGCAGGTAGGAAATTTCATAGAGCTTACCTTTATTAGTAGCACAGATGTTCCCTTTGATTTTGCAGAAGAACCTCTCCTTCTGCTCCTTATGATTATGCTCTTTTATAATAAAGAGTGCTGG
>JAQUNE010000132.1 GCA_028717765.1 Candidatus Omnitrophota bacterium
CATTGGTAATCCGCGACATCATCTCCCCGCCGCGCTTATGGGTAAAATAATCCAGGGAAAGCGACTGTAAATGGCTGTAAAGCTTGTTTCTGATATCCCGGACCACCCGCTGGCCGATATCGGACATAATATAGCTCTGCCAATAGCCAAAAAACCCTTTCAAAAGAAAGAGGATTATTAACGAGATAATCATATATATGAGCAGGGTTTGCGCGGGAATGCTGTTTAATTTATCCACCAAAGCAGATACAAAACCCGGTACTTTAGCGGGGATCACAATCTGCTTATTGGTAAAAACCCTATCTACGACAGGAATAAGCATCCCTAAGGAAACTCCGTCAAAAACCGAGGAAATCACAATGCAGACCGAACCCAGGGAAAATAGGCCCAGGTAAGGTTTAACAAATTTCAGTAACTTTAGATAAGCCTTCAACTTTCACTCCTCCCTAAAAGAGTGTGTATTTTAACATATCTTCTCTAAGCTAGCAACCTTTTTTATAAGAATTATTTAGGAGATTTTGGGTCTTTGGATTTACAAGTTTACTATGGTAGGCTCTTAAATCAAGACATGTTAGTTAATGCGTAACAATTTATTCCCGTCAACCAGCATCCGTCTCTTCTCATACCTGGCCCCAACTCTCCCACATTCTGCTTGCACACATCGCACACCCGCTCTTGCGGCATATCTCTGGTAAGAACAACTAATTGGGCCATAACCCATTTTTTTTTATTTTTTTTATACATATTTATTATCCCAAATCAGGAGAATCACAAGAATTCTTACTAGTAGATGAAACTTAGGCTTAAGAATGGCCCAAAGCAGAACAAGTATAGCAAATCCCGGTAATGGCATAATAATCCAGGGCACACTGCATCAAAATAGAAGTCGGCCCCATATGGTTATTTATCTCTGTCCATATCTTGCAACTAGCCAGTGCCCCCTCTGCAGGATCGCTCCTTAACAATATATATAGTTTCGGTTTTTTCCATTGCTTTTTCTGCATGATTTAATGCCTCCGAATTAAAAGAATACGACGCATTTCTTAACTTATGAACTAGCTGAGCTTTCGCAAGGGGTACCGCAATTTAAAGCATGTAGACATCCTCTATCCACATAAGAAGAACCATAATCACGATTATCCGACCACTTACACCCGTGCAATAATCTTTCTTCATGCCTGACTGTTCTTATGAGTACCGTGATTATGGGCTTATTCCAATTTTTCCCGCAACTTTTAGCTAAATTTTTCTTGCGCATCAATATTCCTCTTTGATTAAGGAGAAATTATAAAATAGCCAATCTAAAATATATTATGACGACTCATTTGCAGCGCACGGACCGCTGCAAAATTTTACCAACCCTGACCCGCCAGGCGCCCAATTCCCGTAACAAACATAGAGCGCTGCTATGGGGCCTGAATCCGTCGCGCTGTAATCTATACTTTTACATGTATAAAGCACACCGGTTGGTTTATCTGCCCTGATTAATCCTGTTAACATTGGCCGTAGCCATTTCTTTTTTTTCACAATAATGTCTCTAGTTTAAATGGTTAGCTGATACCCGTCTCTTTTTGCCATGCTAATACCCTGATTTTGACTAATAATTATTTTATTTTAACACCATCATATCAGCTGTCAATATTTTAGTTGCATCCTAGTAATCGCTCTGATATCATACATACCATGAATAAATTACGTTTAGGAGTAGTGGGAGTTGGGCATCTTGGCAACATCCATGCCAAAATCTATAAGGAAATCCCTAATTGTGAATTAACGGCTATTTGCGACATCGAAAAGAACCGCTTGGCTGAAGTCTCGGGAAACCTGGGGATAACCGGCTATGCGGATTACCGGCAACTTTTTGGCAAGGTCGACGCAGTCAGTATAGCTACTACCACTAAAGCACACTACCAGGTTGCCAAGGAATTCCTAAAGGCAGGAATCCATATCCTGGTGGAAAAACCTTTTACTACCAACCTTAAGGACGCGGATTCCCTGATTGAAATTGCCAAGAAACGCGGCTTGACCCTGCAGGTTGGCCATATTGAAAGGTTTAATTCTGCTTTTAGCGCCACACAAGAACTGATCCGCGTCCCAAAATTTATCGAATGCCACAGATTAAGCCCCTTTCCTAACCGTTCTTTGGATGTAGGCGCAGTGCTGGATATCATGATCCACGATATTGATATTATTTTGGGTCTGGTCCCGGCAAAAATTAAAAAAATTGATTCTGTGGGAATTAATGTGCTCACGCAATTTGAAGACATCGCCAATACCAGAATCACCTTTACTAATGGCTGCGTGGCTAATCTTACTGCCAGCCGGGTTTCAGATGAATTTATGCGCAAAATTAGGATTTTCCAAGAAAATACTTATATCTCGCTGGATTACAAAGAGGCAAAAGCAGTGATTTACACAAGAGACGGCCAGGCAATTACTAAAAAAGACCTACCGATTGAAAAAGAACAACCCCTGCAAAAAGAATTACAGTCCTTTGTAAACTGTGTAATTGAGCACAAGGACCCCTTAGTTTCCGGCCCTGTAGCCCGGGACGCGCTGGCTGTCGCCTTAAAAATCCAAAAACAAATATGGCAAAAAAACAAATCCTGATTGTCTGCGGAGAGGCTTCCGGCGATTTAAATGCCGCTAATCTCGCCAAGGAAATATTGAAGGTTAACCCGGAGATAAAAATTTCTGCCGTCGGCGGCTCACTCTTGCGTCAAGCAGGAGCAGAGATTTTTTATGATATCAAGGGCCTTGCAGTAATCGGTTTTTTTGATGTCTTAAAGAAATTACCGGTTTTTTTCCGGCTAAAGAGAATTGTTTTAGAAAAAATTAGTGCAGAAAAACCAGATGCCGTGGTGCTGGTGGATTTTTCCGGCTTTAACTTAAGGCTGGCTAAAGAAATTAATAATCAGATTCCGGTAATTTATTATATCAGCCCCCAAGTCTGGGCTTCCCGCTCCGGGAGAATTGAAACAATCAAAAAATATATCCGCTCCTTGATCGTGCTTTTTAAATTTGAAGAGGAATTTTATAAGCAGCATGGAGTGGCAGTAAGGTTTGCCGGCCATCCCTTACTGGATATTGTAAAACCTAGCTTAGAAAAAAAAGGGTTTTTGCAGGCCATAGGATTCTCTGAAACAAAAAATACCCTCGCACTTTTACCCGGATCACGCAAGCAGGAAATCGAGAATATCCTTCCGATAATGCTCAAAACTTGTGAAATCATCGCACAAAATAAACCGGATTTACAAATCGTAATTGCCAAATCGAATCAGGTTGACTGGGAAGCTTATCGTAAACACACGGCAAAATTTAAGCTGAATTTAAAAATTATCGAGGGCAAGGCCTATGATTGCCTGAATATCGCGGATTTTGCCTTAGTGGCATCCGGCACTGCCACTTTAGAAACGGCAATTATGCAGAAACCCTTTGTCATTATTTACCGAATGAACCTTTTAAATTATTTGCTTTATCGTCCGCAGGTGAGAATTCCTTATATCGGGATGGTAAATATCGTAGCGCAGAAAAAAATTATTCCTGAATTTATCCAGCTAGGAGCACAGCCGGCAAGAATTGCTTGCGCAGTTTTAAAAATCCTGCAAAACCCCTCGCAACTAGAACAAATGAAAAACGATCTTCTGGAAGTAAAGAATTCTCTCGGAGAAAAAGGCGCAAGCCTTCGCGCCGCACAAATCCTTCTGACATTACTAGATAACCCTTAAGAATTTTTCCCCAACTCGATGCGTTCGTCAATCGGCGGGTGGTCAAAGAAGAAAAACTTAATTATTGGATGGGGATTTCTATCGGCGAGATTCTGTTCGGCAAGCTTGTTCATCATAGAAGCAAAAGCTTCTTTTTTTCCGGTAACCTCCAGCGCCATTTTATCGGCATTTTTCTCTAATTTCCTGCTGAAAAGATTGCCCAGGGGCTGAGTAATCAGGCCAAAAAGCGTAAAATATATTAAAACCACCGGCAAAGCAGCGAATTCTTTCAAGGAATTAAGGCCAAAGACATTCAAAACAGCATTATTGGTGCGAAAAATCAGGTAAAAAAGAATTATTGTCACGCTGGAATTAAAAATCACCAGTTTCCAAAGGTGCCTTAGGCGGTAATGGGCAAATTCATGCGCTAAAATTACTTCGATTTCATCAACCGAGTATTTATCCTTTAAGGTATCCGCCAAAATTACTCTTCTACTCTTACCCATCCCTACAAAAGCAGCGTTGGCTTTCAGGGTTTTTTTGCTAAAATCAATTTCAAAACAATCAATAATCTTTACTTTCATTTTCTGCGCCAGGTTCATGATCCGGCTGCGCAAATCTTCTTGTTCAAGTTTTTTAGACTTGAAGAATAACGGGATAATGATTATGGGGGTAAGGCGCGCCAAGATTAAACTAAAGAATATC
>JAQUNE010000133.1 GCA_028717765.1 Candidatus Omnitrophota bacterium
AGATTAGTAGAAATTCCTAATTGTCCCTCTCCGGGGTTTGCCAGGAACAAGGCCCTAGAGGCGGTAAAGGGAGATTTCCTCTTTTTTACCGACGCAGATTGCGCCCCGGATAAAAACTGGATCAAGGAAATGCTTAAACATTTTCAGGCTGATGAAAAAATTGCCGCGGTCGGAGGAGAGGTTTATACTTTAAAAGTTGACCCGGATAATTTGGTTGAGGCGTGGTGCCAGCATTTTCGTTTTAATATGGTTTCTCCACGTTACGGATTTATTCAGGAAGGTTATTTTGCGCCTTTTCCTGCGCAGCCAAAGCCAACGGATATCGGCGGCCACCGCGCTTATTTTTTTGGTACCTGTAATGTTGCCTATCGCAGAAAGGCAATGAAAGATATCGGCGCTAAATTTTGGGAAAGGCCGACCGGAGAAGATATGGATCTAAGTTATCAGCATCGCTCCCGGGGCTGGAAATTTTATTTCGCCCCCAAAGCAAAGGTTGACCATATGCACCGCGCGGACCTGAAAGCTTTAAGAAAAGTTTGGGTAACTTACGGACAAGCGCACCTGCCTTTAATAGACAAGTATGTCAAGAAGAACGGGTTAGAAGTTATCTTGCAATTTTTAAAAGGCGCCCCCACACTTATTCTCCCATTTCCTTTACGGGGCTTTGTCTATATTGGAAATTTTCACCTTTTACATCTCTTCGCCATATTTTTTCTTATTGGCGTGGTTTTTAGTTTTATTTTTAGTGCCCTCTGGGTAAAAATTTTTACTTTGGCATCCCTTGTTTTATTAGTTTATTTTGCTTACCAATACGTGAAATGGAATTTAAGCATGGAGCCGCGTGCAAACTTCTTAAGCTGGTGTAAAATGAAATACCTGACTAATTTAAGTTTTATCCAGGGCGGCTTAAAGGATTTTAAGAAATATAAAGTGCTCTGCATTGAGCCAAGTTTTTAAGGAGAGCGAATGCAGTTTAATTTAACTACAAATATAGGAAAACTGCGGTTAAAAAATCCGGTAATGGTAGCTTCGGGGACCTTTGGTTATGCGCAAGAGTTTAGCGAATTGGTAGACTTAAAAAAGCTAGGCGCTTTGGTTTCTAAAACAATTACTTTGCATCCGCGGCTGGGGAATCCCCTTCCGCGTACTTGCGAGACTCCGGCGGGAATGCTGAATTCTATCGGCCTGGAGAATCCTGGAATAAAGAAATTTATTCAGGAGAAGCTACCGGTTTTAAAAAGAGCAGGAGTTCCGGTTATTGTGAGCATTGCATCAGAAGCAGATCCCGAAGAGTTTACCTTGTTAGCAAGGCAGTTGGATAAATTGAATGCAGTCGCGGCAATTGAACTGAATATTTCCTGTCCGAATCTGAGAAAACAAAAGCAATTGATTTCTCAGGATCCGCAGGCGACCTTTAATTTAGTCAAAGCAGTGCGTAAGGCAACGCAGAAAACCTTAATCACCAAGCTTTCTCCTAATGTGACTGATATTGTTGAGATTGCTTTGGCAGCAGAAAGCGCCGGCAGCGATGCGGTGAGTTTAATCAATACCCTTTCCGGAATGAGTATCGATGTGCGTACCAGAAGGCCAAAGATCGCCTGTGTTACTGCGGGACTTAGCGGCCCGGCTATAAGGCCGGTAGCAGTAAGGATGGTTTGGGAGGTTTTTCAGAAAATTAAAATTCCCATTATCGGAATGGGTGGTATAATTGATACTTCTAGCGCTCTGGAATTTTTTCTTGCCGGTGCCAGTGCCATTGCCCTTGGCACGGTAAATTTTATTCAGCCCACAGCAGCCGGAGAGATCATTGAGGGAATAAAAAAATATCTTAAAGACAATCAGATCGAGAATATCCATCAAATCAGAGGAGCTTTAAAGATATGACCGATAAAATCATTCTTGCATTAGATGTGGACGATTTCGAGCGGGCAAAATATTTTGTAGACCTGCTTTATCCAGAGATTAAGGTTTTTAAGGTCGGCATTCACCTTTTTATTGCCTGTGGCCCGGAAATAGTCAGATATATTGAAAAGAAGGGCGCTGAGGTTTTTCTTGATTTAAAATTCTTTGATATTCCCAATACCGTTGCCCAGGCCGTGCGCCAGGCCGTGCGCCTGAAAGTAAAAATGCTGACCATGCATATTCTAGGCGATGAGGAGATGATCCGGGCGGCTATTGAAGCCGCGAAAGATGAAGCCAGGATTTTAAAAACAAAACCGCCTTTATTAATCGGTGTTACGGTTTTAACCAGTAAGGAGACAACTTCTAGCGATGTCTTGATCCTGGCTAGGCTGGGGATTGAGAGTGGGCTGGACGGAGTGGTTTGTTCGGCGAGGGAAGTAGCATTTTTAAAAAAGGAAATCAAGCAAGACTTTATTGTCGTTACTCCGGGGATTCGCCCGCCGAAAATTAGCAGCAATGACCAGAGACGTATTGCCACTGTTCAGGAAGCAATTGCTGCTGGGAGCAATTATTTAGTCATCGGCAGGCCGATATTAGAAGCAAAAGATCCACAGGCAGCACTGAAAGAATTGACTACAGGGTAAATATAGAGGAGGATACTAAAATGAGAAAAAGAATCTTACTTTATTTATTTGTACTTTCTATGATTTTTTCGGGAGGTTATTTATTTGCTCAGGAGGCTGTAGCTCCTCAGATACAGCAGCAGCCAGAGACAGCGCAGGGGGGCGATAAGATCCAGGCGAGAGTAGATCAACTAACTAAAGAACTAAATTTGACCGTAGAGCAGCAAACAAAAATCAAGGAGATACTTACGAAAGCTACAGAAGAAATCCGGGTAATCCTGCAGTCAACTAAGGAACAAACCAAAGAACTTAGAATTAAGGCACACGATGAAATTATGAACCTGCTTACTCAGGAGCAGAAAGACAAGTTTAAAGTTACGCGTAAAAAGCACGAAGCAACCCCCTAACAGGAAGAGAAATTAGGCAGGTAGGGTGAATACTGATTAGGCAATTAACGGATTATTTTTAGTCATATTCAATTCAGGAGGCGGTAATGAATAAACAAAAGACGAAATGGGCCAGGCCGATACTATCATGCTTAGTAAAAACGCAGTCCGGTACTCATCCGGTGATGCAGGCCTGTAAGACTACCCGGATCCTTAATTCTGTCCCTGGCAATCCTGGAATGTATCACTGTATGTGTTGGGAATACTCTCCTTGCTCGCAGTGTTCAAGTCTGACGTACTCATAATGCTAAAAAAGCGCCGTCTGAAATAATTTTCCCAACCTCTTACATCGGCGGGAAAGATTTAGGTATTGACTGCATAGTCTGGCTTGTTCTATAATAAACCGAATTTTGGGCGATTAGCTCAGTTGGTTAGAGCGTCTGACTTACATTCAGAAGGTCAGGGGTTCAAGTCCTCTATCGCCCACCATAAAACCAGTTGCAAAAACATAAGTTTCAGGTATAATCTATTTTCCAATTCAATGGGGCTGTGGCCTAGTCTGGTTTAGGGCGTCTCCCTGTCACGGAGAAGGTCGCGGGTCCGAATCCCGTCAGCCCCGCCACTTGAGACAATTCTCTAGTCAAAAAACATTGACACCTTCCTTTGCAGAGCATATACTAAAAGCGATGAAGATCTTTTTTAAAGCAAGGAGGTATCTCTATGCGGCAAGAAGATAAAAATAAAAAACCAAGCTGGCTTAAGCCAAAGCTCATTGTGTTAATAAGGGAAGCTAAGCAGGAGAGAATTTTAGATAATTGTAAAAATAGCATTTACGCATCCCAGTTTCCAGGAACATATTTAAGTGTGTGTTCCTTCAGCGATACTGGCGGGGCATGTACGTGGTGCTCACAGGTAGGGTCCTCATGATAGAATCCCGAAAGAAAGAATCTGATTACGAATACGGCTGTTCAGCACATGCGACACAATACCCAGCGTCATAAGCACATCCATATTGCCAATAGGAAGGGCCCATATTATGGGGTGGCATGGCCTTACACGCGGCTAAAACCCCCTCTTCTTTATTTCCCCTTGTTAACTCTATGAGTTTTGGTTGGACCCAGTTTAGTTTTTTATACCGATTTTCTTGTCGCATAGATATGCCTCCTTATTTTTTCTACTCTCTCTCAAAAAGCATATGCTTTACTTCTAGTATATGCTCTTTAAAAGAAGTGTCAATATTTTTTGGGCGGAACAATATAGCCTGATTTCGTCGCAGGAACACCGCCATTAATTGATAAGATTTCAATCTCAAAGACCTTCGGGTAATATTTTCCGGTAACAAAGATTCTGTTTTTTTCTGTATCATAAGCAATTCCGTTTAAAGAACATCCGGGCCTAATCGGATTTTGCCCGGTCAGAATACCTTCCAGATTTATCCATCCGGTTACTTCTCCTGTTTGTGGAGCAATTTTTACGATTCGGTC